>JBBSKJ010000017.1:0-14436 GCA_038256475.1 Micropepsales bacterium
AGTATTGCCGCCGCGCTGGCTGGTACGACCATGCCGGGCCGCCAAACACCGACAGCCAGTTGTTGGGTACGGTGCCGTCGTCCTTGGGATCGGCCCAGACATACCAATCGCGCCGTTGCGCATCGCCGTCGCGGCTGGCGGCGAACCAGGCATGTTCGTCCGATGTATGTGCCAATACTTCGTCGAGAAGGATTTTCAGGCCGCGGGCATGGGCGGCGTCCACCAGCGCGGCGAAGGCCTGCAACGTCCCGTAATCGGGATGCACACCGTCCTCGTCGCTGACGTCATAGCCCCAGTCGCGGTTGGGCGAAGGATGCACCGGCGACAGCCAGATCGCATCCACGCCCAGCGATTTTATGTAATCAAGCTTTGAGGTCAGGCCGGCGAAATCGCCCTGCCCGTCGCCATTGCCATCGCAAAAGCTGCGGACATAAACCTGATAGACGGCAGCACCCTTCCACCAGGGGTTCATTCCACCCTCCCCTTGAGGGGTGAGAAACGGTTCGCCTCAGGCGAACGAAATGGTTCAGTGAACCATTTCGAGTGACGAACGCCGCGAGCCCCAAGCGAGCGGCTGTGGGGTCGAACCTTTCGAGAATCCATAAGCTATTTCTAGCACAGCAAACGACTACGACGTTCACGGTCCCAACGATTTCGACCCCACGGGGCGCGCTTGGGCGCGCGCCCGTTCTTGGGCTCTGCCCAAGAACCCCTCAAGGGGAGGGTCGAAGAAGATCAGATTTCGTTGGCGTTGCTGATGACCTTGGCGACGAGACCGTATTTCACCGCGTCTTCCGCGCCCATCCAGAAATTGCGCTCGGTGTCGGCGACGACCTTCTCATAAGGCTGGCCCGTTTCGACCGAGATTTCCTTGATCAGGCGGGCCTGCATCTTGAGAATTTCTTCGGCCTCGATGGTGATGTCGCTGGCCTGACCACGCACCCCGCCGAGCGGCTGGTGCAGCAGGAAGCGGGTGAACGGCAGACAGAAACGATTTTCCTTCTTCGCGCCCAGGAAGATATGCGCGCCGGCGCTGGCCACCCAGCCGGTGCCGATCACCTTCACCTTGTTGCCGACGAACCGGATCATGTCGTGGATGGTGTCGCCCGATTCCACATGGCCGCCAGGCGAATTGACGATGACGCGGATGTCGCCATCGCTTTCGGCATAGGCCAGAAGCTGGGCGGTAACCCGCTCGGCCATCTTCATGTCCACTTCGCCGAAGATCAGGACGGTGCGCGACTTGTAGAGCGCCTTGGCAATTTCGGTCGACTGGGGGTCCGGACGCGGGGACTTGTCTTCTTTGTCGTCATTATCTTCGTCGGCGCGGCGCAAGGGCAGTCTCCGGATTCGGGGGTTGATGCAGTCTAGCGATCATATGGGTACGGGCAACCCGCCTTACAAATGGTCAATAACCGCCCGCATTGTGGGGCCAATACCGGCATTTACGACCAGATCGGCGAAACGGTCCTGCGGGGTTTCGTCCCGGTTGAGGATCGCCAGCCCGGCCCCGTTGCGCTTGGCCATCAGGGGAAAGCCGGCCGCCGGGTACACCGCCAGCGACGAACCCATCACCAGCATCAGGTCGCAGGCCAGGGTCGCAGCTTCCGCCCGCGCCATTTCGTCCTGCGGCATGGGCTGGCCAAAGGAGATGGTGGCGGTCTTCACGATGCCGCCGCAGGCCGCGCAGTCCGGCGCATCGCCGTGAGCATCAAAATGCGCGCGGATGTCGGAAATCTCGACCCGTGCCCCGCAGTCCAGGCATTTGGCGTAGCTGGTGTTGCCGTGCAGCTCGATCACCTGTCCGTCCGGCACGCCAGATGCCTGATGCAGGGCGTCGATATTCTGGGTGATGACATGGCTGACGCGGCCCTGGGCCACCAGTTCGGCCACGGCCCGGTGCCCGTCATTGGGCTGCACCGCGCTCCAGGTCTCTTCCATTTCAAAACGCCGCTGCCAGGAGATGCGCCGCGCCTGCGGGTCACGCACATAATCCTGGAATTCGACCGGCATCATCTTGGTCCAGATGCCGCCGGGCGAGCGGAAGTCGGGAATGCCCGACTCGGTGGACATGCCCGCGCCGGTGAACACCACCGTGCGGCGGGCGGAACGGATCAGGCCGGCAAGCTGCTCGATATCGCCGATCACTGAGTCCGCAAGGTGTAGGGCTTCACCGATCCGCAATCGGCTTTCACCCAATCGCCCTTGAAGCTGGTGGTCATACTGGTGGGATTGCCTTCCACGGTGCCCTTGAAGTCATAACTGCCTTCATAATGCTCGGCGCCGCGATAGGAGATCTTCATATGGCCGGTACCCTTCATGCGGCCGTTGCAGGTCATCTGCGCTGTCATGCTGCTGGCAGTGGCGCTCAGGACCTTGGTGACACAGCCGGTGGCGCCCTCGTCAATATGCGGCGGCTTGCTGGAATCGACTTCCGCCTGGCTCATGCACATCTGGCTGGTAAAAGTCTGTGCCTTCGGCATCGCCATGCCCATGGCTTTCATCTTGGCCGCGACGTCCGGTGGCATGGCCAGCGCCATGTTGGTGGTGCTGCTGGTATTCCACAAGCCGGCCTTGCCATGACCGGCCAGCGCCGCGATGGGCGTCAGAACCAAAGCGGCGGCGACCATGCCGAAAATCTGTTTGCATGCCATCCATTTCCCCTATTCAAGCCCGGAGGAAATCTGGCACGCCGGAAGGGGTTTTGAAAGCGCTGCGCCCCGCCTCAAAAAGCGAAGCTTTGAGGCGGTTGGATATCAAGCGGCGCGCGCGAGTTCGACCCGGTTTCGGCCGCTTTGCTTGGCGCGCAGCAGCGCCCTGTTGGCGCGGCCAAGAAGATGGGTGATGGTCAAGTCATTCTCGTCCAGCTCCGCCGCGCCAATGCTGACCGTGACCAGGCGCCCCTTCAGTTCGGCAATGACCATCGCCTCGACTTCCTGGCGCACCCGCTCCAGCACCGCAATGGCCTGTTGCAGGCTGGTGCGGGGCAACAGCAGCGCAAGCTCCTCGCCGCCATAGCGGCCCAGAATGTCCGTGGCGCGCAGCGCCCGCTTGCAGGCCGGGCCGATGGCGCGCAGCACCGCATCGCCGACCGGATGACCATAGGTGTCGTTAATGCTTTTGAATTTGTCGGCGTCGATGAAGGCGGCGGTCAGACTTTCACCATCGCGCCTGGCGCGGATAATCTCGCGCATGCCCAGTTCGTCGACAAAGCGGCGGGTATAAAGCCCGGTCAGGGAATCGGTGCCGACCCGGCGGCGAAGATCCATCTCGCCGACCACAATGGCGGCCATGTCCTTGAGCAGATCACATTCGCGCGAGGTGATCTTGCGCGCGATGTGATCCACCACGCAAAGCGTGCCCAGCTTGTAGCCTTCCCTGGTGGTGAGCGGCGCCCCGGCATAGAAGCGGATGCCATCCTTTACGGCCACGAAGGGATTGCTGGCGAAGCGCGGATCGCGGCTCGCATCTTCCACCACCATGACGTCGTCGCCGGTCAAAGCGTGGGTGCAGAAGGAAATGTCGCGCGGCGTTTCATGGACAGCCACGCCCTGCTCGGCCTTGATCCATTGCCGCTCGCTTTCGATGAAACTGATGGCGCCCATCGGCGCGCCCAGCGCGGCGCAGGCCAGCCGCACCACCCGGTCGAACGCCTCGTCGCGCGGGGTGTCGGTGATCTGCTGGCGTTCGAGCGCATCCAGGCGCATCGCCTCTTCCAGCTCGCAGCTTTGGTCGGCCTTGGTCATGCGGCGATTCAACGCCGCACGCGGTTGCTTCCGCGTTAAACGCCAAGGCTAATTTTGCGCTAACCAATGGAGCTCTATTTGCCGGATTTGGCCCGGGTGACGCCTTCCTGGATCATCTTTCTGGCTTCTATGGCGTCGCCCCAGCGGATGATCTTGACCCATTTGCCGGGCTCCAGATCCTTGTAATGGGCAAAGAAATGCTCGATCTGCTTGAGAGTGATGTCCGGCAGATCGCTATAGTTGGTGATGCCGTCGAAACGCTGGGTGATGTGCGAGGACGGCACCGCCACGATCTTCTCGTCCATGCCGGCATTGTCTTCCATCAGCAGCACGCCGACAGGACGCACGCTCATCACCGCGCCCGGCGCGATGGCGCGGGAGTTGGCGATCAGCACGTCCACCGGATCGCCGTCGCCGGACAGTGTGTGCGGGATGAAGCCGTAATTGCCGGGATAGCGCATCGCGGTATAGAGGAAACGGTCCACCACCAGCGCGCCGGAGGCCTTGTCCAATTCATACTTGATCGGCTCGCCGCCGATCGGCACTTCGATGATGACATTGACGTCCTCGGGAGCATTTTTTCCCACCGGGATCTGGTCTACGCGCATACGCCTCGGTCCTGACTGAAAGCGCCGGGGTGATAAGTTTAATGCTGCGGTGCGTCAACCCGCCCGCGACAATTGGGGCGAAACCCCCTTAGGTTGCCGCAGTTCATTTCAGGAGCCGCCATGCAGACCAAAGCCTTCGCCGCCCAGTCCCCCACCACGCCCTTCGCCCCGGCCATGATCGACCGCCGGGAGCCGGGCCCCCGGGATGTCGCCATCGAGATTCTGTTCTGCGGCGTCTGCCACAGCGACCTGCACACCGCACGCGGCGAATGGCCCGGCACCCAGTATCCCTGCGTGCCCGGTCACGAGATCATCGGCAAAGTGACCCGCGTTGGCGCCGACGTGAAAAAATTCACGCCCGGCCAGATCGTCGGCGTGGGTTGCCTGGTGGACAGCTGCCGCACCTGCGGCTCCTGCAAGGAAGACCTGGAACAGTATTGCGACGGACCGGTCGGTTTCACCGGCACCTATAACGGCCCTGTCGGCGGCGGCGCCAATACCCATGGCGGCTATAGCGCCGCCATCACGGTGGACCAGCATTTCGTGCTGGCCATCAACCATGCCGAAAAAGACCTGGCGGCCACCGCGCCGCTGCTATGTGCCGGCATCACCACCTGGTCGCCGCTGAAACACTGGAAGGCCGGACCCGGCAAGAAAGTTGGCATCGTCGGCATTGGCGGGTTGGGCCATATGGGCGTGAAACTCAGTCATGCGCTGGGCGCCAAAACGATCGCCTTCACCACCTCGCCCGACAAGATCGCCGACGCCAGGGCACTGGGCGCCGACGAAGTCGTGGTGTCGAAGAATGCCGACGAGATGGCCAAACATGCGGGCAGCTTCGACCTGATCATCAACACCGTGGCGGCGCCGCACAATCTGGATGCGTTCACCAGCCTGCTGAAGCGCGACGGAGCCATGGTTGTGGTGGGCGTGCCGGCCTCGCCGCATCCCTCGCCTGCCGTATTCAACCTGATCTTCAAGCGCCGCACCATCGCGGGCTCGCTGATTGGCGGCATTGCCGAGACCCAGGAGATGCTGGATTTCTGCGCCAAGCACGGCATCACCTCGGACATCGAGATGATCGCGATGCAGGACATCGAAGCCGCCTATGGCCGGATGCTGAAAAGCGATGTGAAATACCGCTTCGTGATCGACATGCAGACGTTGAAGTAACACCTCCGTCCGCAGCTTCCTCTCGGCTCGCGATGCTCGCCTCGATCGCTGCGGACACCTCCCCTTAAGCGCGCTCACGCGCGCGAAGGGGAGGCAGGTCCGTGTTTGCGTCGCTAGCTATTGGTACGCGCCGGGGTGGTTCGTGTCTTGCGGGCCTTCTTTGCCGGCTTTCCCTGCCATTCCATGGCGGTGATGCGCCGCTTGACGGCGGAAAGATCGGCATTGGCCTGGTCGGCCTTCTGCTCGGCGATCAGCGCGGCGCTCTTGGCGTCATGGCCGACGCCCAGGGCTTCCTGGCCCACGCCATAGGCATCGTCGGCGCGGCTCTGCGCGTTCATGGCGCGCCGGTCCGCGGCGTTGGCGCTGGCCTGTGCATTCTCCACCGACTCGCGGGTGGCGCATCCCCCGAGCGTCACGCCCAGCGCCAACACCGCGATCATTGCTTTGGTTGCCGTCATGTAGGTCTCTCCCTTTTGCCCGCTCGCTTTGGGCCGTGTTGAAGGTGGGAGGATGAACGGCCGCGCCGGTGGCCGTATTGTGGCACGGGCTGGACCGCAAAAAGGCGTCTTTGGGAACACCTGGACACGGCTAGAAGAGACTCAGGTCTGCTTTTCGACCAGCACCACACCGGAACGGGCCAGCACGGAGAGACTCTTTTTCAGATCGTCGCGCGCGGCATCGTTTGGCAAAACCGCGGAGAGTTCGGCGACAGGCACCGCCTTCGCGTTGTGCAGCATGCCTAGCGCTGGGACCAGCGCGGCGGGCACGGTCCATAATTTTCCCACCGCCTTGAATTCAAAGGCCTCGCCGAAGGGCGTCAGCGGCAGGCGATTGAGCGTGGCCAGCCGCACCTGGCTGTCTTCGGCGATTTCGGAGAATTGCTGATACGGCGAACCCGGCAGGCGGATATGGGGGCAGTGGCCGATATTGGCGTCCCACTGGCCCAGAAAGTCATTCATGGCGTCGTCGGTCAGCACGCTTTCGACCAGTCCGCGCAGGCTCTTCATGTGTGCGGCCTTGGCGGTGTCATCCAGCAACGCCGGCAGTCCGGCGCGCACCTGCGCCTCGCTGCGCAATTTGGAAACCGCCCAGCCCAGAAGATCGATGCCCTTGGGCGGGGTGAGTGAGACCGTCAGATGCAGGCTGGGCTCGTTGAGCGGATGGACCACATGCCACCAGCCGCGCGGGATGTAGATGGCATCGCCCTCCTTCATCACCCCTTCCCATACCGGCTCGCCGGTCGGCTGGGCGGGCTTTTCTACGTCGTCTTCCAGAGGATGCAGGCGCGTGGGCTTGTAGATTTTCCAGCGCTTCTTTCCCGAAAGCTGCAGGATGATGGAATCCTGCGGGTCCCAATGCAGGTCGAAAGCCTTCTGGGTGTGCCAGGCGGCGTAGAGATTGGCGTAGGTGTCAGTCTTGAGCGCGGCCTGGAATACCTGCATCAGTTCGCGCAGGCGCGGATGCACTTCCTGGACGTCGTTGAGGATCAGCGAGGCGCCTTCCGCCAGACAGACCGCCAGCCCGCCGGAATCCAGCCGGGGCGTCCCCATATGCGGCGGGGTGATATAGCGCGCCGGATCGATCGCCTGCCCGTCCTTGAACAGCTTGAAGCGCGGCGGCATCAGCCGGTGGGTTTCCAGCACCGTGTTGAGCTCGTCCCAGCTGAACAGGCCGGCGAAACGCTCGGGCGGTCCCTGCATCCGGGCGAACGACTTGCCCCAATGATCGCGGATGAATTTATCCTGGTTCAGGGGGGCGATAATTTGATTGAAGTCCAGCATGGGTTCAGCCTAGCGCGCCCCGGTCGCGCTCGCCATAGAGCAGCGTCACATTGATGCGGCGGTTGAGATAGCCCGGCTTGTCGCCCAGATCGCGGTTGAATCGGCTGAAGTCCCAATCGCCGGGTGGCGGCACGTCTCACACCAGCCGCCCTTGGCCGAAATTAACTGCCCGGCGGATGTCGGATGCCGCACCCGTCCCGCGTCTTAAAGAGGTACAAGACCCCAACGGTAACGAGAAGGAGAACTTTCATGTCCGAGAACACCGTCCGGCTGCACCGCGTGCTCGCCACCAAGCCTGAAAAACTTTATCGCGCGTTCCTGGACGCCGCCGCCCTGGCCAAGTGGCTGCCGCCCTATGGCTTCACCTGCACGGTCGAGCATCTGGAGGCGAAAGTCGGCGGCACCTTCCGCATGGCCTTCACCAATTTCACCAGCGGCAATTCGCATTCCTTCGGCGGGGAGTATGTCGAACTCGTTCCCCACTCTCTGATCCGCTACACCGACCGCTTCGACGACCCGAATCTGCCGGGGGTCATGAATGTGACGGTGAAGCTGAAGGCTGTTTCGGTCGGCACGGAAATCGAGATCGAACAGTCGGGCATTCCGGCGTTGATTCCGGTGGAAGCCTGTTACCTGGGGTGGCAGGAATCGCTGGACCAACTGTCGAAGCTGGTCACGCCGAACATTCCGGATTGAGGCCGACGGCGCGTACCGGGTAAAAAGAAACGGCATGGCCAGGAAAACCATCTCAGCAGGCGTCGTCCATGATTTGCCGGATGACCTGCACAAAGCGTTGCGGTCCGATGCCAAGGCGTTGGCAGCATGGGAAGACATCACGCCGCTCGCCCGGAACGAATGGATTTGCTGGGTCACCATCGTAAAAAAGGCGGAGACGCGAGAAGAGCACGTAAAAAGACTGGTGTCCCAGCTCAAGGAAGGCATGCGTCGGCCCTGTTGCTGGCCGGGCTGTCCCCATCGCAATCCAAAGTCGAAAAAGTGGTTCGGGGCAAAAAGGACGAAAATCACCGCGTGATGGCAGCGGCCCTGGCATTTCTTTGCCCGCTCTTGCGGCAAAGAAATGGTGCCCACTCGCGGCTTCGCCGCTCCGTGGCACTCACTTTTTGTAAGCTCGCTGCGCTCGCTAACAAAAAGTGGTGCGCCCTAGGGGAGTCGAACCCCTCTTGCAGGAATGAAAATCCTGAGTCCTAACCGATAGACGAAGGGCGCTACCGGACGGCGGGGTTTAGCCGCCGAAAACGGCTTTTGCAACCCAAAATCAGGCGGTTGAGGGGGGCAGAGGAGACGATCTCGACCCTCCCCCTTTTCACCATGGGCGGGCCTGACCCGCCCATCCAGCGAAACAATACGCCTGTGGCCCTGGATGGCCGGCTCGGGGGCCGGCCATGGTGAGAGAATGCGTAAACATTAAACAACCGGAGCTGCATCCTCGATTTCCAGCTGGACCCGGATACGGCCGTTCCAGTCGTCCTGGCGCAGCCGTCCGGTCACATGGACGCTCCTGCCCCGGGAGGCCAGAAGCCCATCTCCCAGGGGCGTTCCCACGGCCCTGAAGGCAATCGCATCCAGCATGGAGCCGTCGCCGCCCCCCAGCCGCAGCTTCACATGCGCCTTGCCCACAATGTCGGCGAACGCCACCCGGACGTCCGGCAGAGCCAGCAGGGGCTCGGGATTGCCGGCCCCGAACGGACCCGCCGCCGCGATCTCCTGCACCAGGGCGACATTCGCCCCTGCGGGAGACGAGACGGCATCCAGATACAGGTCATTGGCCGCGGCCAGCGCCGGACCGGTGCCGCTGAACTGGTTTTCCACGAATTTGCGAAAGCCCTCGATCTGGCCAGACATCAGCGAAAAGCCCGCCGCCATGGCATGGCCGCCGCCATATTCGATGACCTTGGATTCGGCTGCGGCACGGATGATGCCGCCCAGATCGATACCGGGAATGGAGCGGGCAGAACCGCGCCCCATTGTATTTCCAATTTGGCCGCCTTCGAAACCGGCGACAAAAGCCGGCTTGCCGAAACGCTCTTTCAGCCGTCCCGCCACGATGCCGACCACGCCGGGATGCCAGCCCTCGCCCGATACCAGGATGAAGGGCGCATTGGCCTGGGTCGCGCCTTGCGCGATGGCTTCTTCCAGAATGAGTTTCTCGATCGCCTGGCGTTCCTTGTTGTGCAGGTCGAGCTGGGCGGCGAACTCATGCGCCTGTTCACTTTCCCGCGCCGTCAGCAGATCGACGCCCAGTGACGAACGTCCAACGCGGCCGCCGGCGTTGATGCGCGGCCCGAAGACATAACCCAGGTGATAGGGCGTGAAAGGCCCCTTGGCCCCCGCCACAGCCGCCAGCGCGGCGAGACCGGGGCGCGACAAAGTGGAAATCTGTCCCAGCCCGAAGCGGACAAAGGCGCGGTTGACGCCGTTCAGCGGCACCACATCGCAGATGGTGGCAAGGCCGACCAGATCAAGGAACAGCCGCAGGTCCGGCTCAACCATGCCGCGCTCTTGATAAAAATTGCCATCGCGCAGAAGGCGGTTGAGCGCCACCAGAAACAGGAAGCACACGCCGGCGGCGCAAAGATGACCGAGGCCGGATTTGTCGTCCGGCTGGTTGGGATTGACGTGCGCCAGTGCGGGCGGTGCAATCTCGACCCGGTGATGATCCAGCACCACCACGTCCATGCCCAGCATCTTTGCTTCTTCCAGCGCGGCAATCGCGGCGGCGCCGCAATCCACCGTGATCACCAGCTTGGCGCCTTCGTCATGCAGCACCCGCATCGCCGCCGGTGACGGACCATAACCTTCGGTCATGCGGTCCGGGATATAGATACGCGGCGGCGCGCCCAGTGCGGTCAGGAAATCCGACAGCAAGGCCGCCGAGGTCGAGCCATCGACATCGTAATCGCCGAACACGGCGATACGCTCGCCGGCTTCCAGCGCCGCGCTGACCCGCGCGATGGCGGCGGGCATGTCTTTGAGAATATTGGGATCGGGCAGCAGGTGTTTGAGCTTGGGCGTCAGATAGTCCGCCGCCTCGGGCGCGGTAATGCCTCGCAGCGCCAGCAGCCGCGACAGCACCGGCGAGATTTCGCGGAGCAGTTCGCGCTCGATGTCCTGATCCACCGCCTTCAGCAGCCAGCGGCGGCCCGAAAAGGAACGGGCAACGCCGAATGCGGCCGCGTCGCTCAATTACCCTCGGCGCGCAGATGCCGCGCCCGGATCCAGCGCACCGTGCCGGTGGCCGAGCGCATCACCACGCTTTCGGTGGTGATGAAATCGCCGTCGCGGTGCACGCCGCGCAGCATCGAGCCATCGGTGACGCCGGTGGCGGAAAACACCACATCGCCCGACACAAGGTCGCGCAGCGCGTATTTGCGCGTGAGGTCGGTGACGCCCCACTTGGCGGCACGGGCGCGTTCGTCATCATTGCGGAACAACAACCGGCCCTGCATCTGGCCGCCGATGCAGCGCAAGGCGGCGGCGGCCAGCACACCTTCGGGCGCACCGCCGGTGCCCATATAGATATCCACGCCGGTGGCGGGATCGGTCGCTTCGATCACCCCGGCAACATCGCCGTCGGTGATCAGCTTCACTTTTGCGCCGGCCTTGCGGATCTTGGCGATCAGCGCTTCGTGGCGCGGACGGTCCATCACCAGCGCGGTGACTTCGTTGGGCTTGAGGCCCTTGGCCTTGGCGATCGCATTGATATTGTCGCCAGGTTCGGCGTCCAGATCGACCAGCCCTTCCTTGAAGCCCGGACCGATGGCGATCTTGTCCATATAGGTGTCGGGCGCGTTCAGCATGGTGCCCGGCTCGGCCATCGCCATCACCGCCAGCGCATTGGCCATTGCCTTGGCGGTCAGGGTGGTGCCTTCCAGCGGGTCCAGCGCGATGTCCACCGCGAGCCCGCCCTGCCCGACCTTTTCGCCGATGAACAGCATGGGGGCTTCGTCGCGTTCGCCCTCGCCGATCACCACCGTGCCGTCGATCGGCAAGGCATTGAAGGCCGCGCGCCTCGCTTCGACCGCGGCATGATCGGCATCATGCTCGTTTCCGCGCCCGATCTGGGCATACGCGGCAATGGCGGCGGCTTCGGTTACGCGCACGGCCTCCAGCGCGAAAGCGCGGTCCAGCGGTTTGACCTGGGCGGGCGGATGGGTCTGGGTCATATCTTCTTCTTTTATGCCGCTTCCATGGGAATCATGCACGGGCGGGCCCGCACCTTGTCCGAGGCGGCAATCACCTTCAAGGCGCGTTCCACGGATGCTTGCGAAGTTTCATGGGTAATCATGACAATCGCCACCGGAGCGCCGGGCGCGCGCACCCGCTGGATCATGCTTTCAATGGAAACACCGGCTTCCGCCAGATTTCCGGCAATGGAAGCCAAAACGCCCGGCACATCCAGCACTTCGAAGCGCAGACACCAGGGCGACACGGCCGCTTTGCCATCGGCGGGCTTGAGGGGCGAGAGGCTTGCGGCAGGGCGGCCGAACACCGGACTGACCGCGCCGCTGGCGGCTTCGACGATATCGGCAATCACCGCGCTGGCGGTGGGCGCTTCGCCGGCACCCCTCCCTGAGAAGAAGAATGATCCCGCCTCGGCGGCATCCACCATCACGCCGTTGGCGGCGCCACTGACATTGGCCAGGGGGCTGCGCGCCCGGACCATGGCGGGATGGACCTTCTGATCGATCGCATCGCCCATCCGCCGCGCCACGCCCAAGAGCTTGATGCGGAATCCGAATTCGCTGGCAAAGGCGATATCGTCGGCGGTGATGTGTTCGATGCCTTCCACCGCGATGGCACCCAGGTTCGGCGCGGTGCCGAACGCCACGCTGGCCAACAATGCCAGCTTGTGCGCGGTGTCGCCGCCGCCGACATCGAGTGTGGGATCGGCCTCGGCATAGCCCTTGGCCTGCGCTTCCTTCAGCACATCGGCGAAAGATCGGCCCGAACTTTCCATTTCGGTCAGGATGTAATTGCAGGTGCCGTTGAGAATGCCCTTCACCGCGTCCACGCCGTGCGCGATCAACCCTTCGCGCAAGGCCTTGACGATGGGAATGCCGCCGGCTGCCGCCGCTTCGAATTTCAGGGTGACGTTCTTGCTTTCCGCCAGATCGGCCAGCGCCTTGCCATGCTTGGCGAGCAACGCCTTGTTGGCGGTCACCACATGCTTGCCGTTGTGGAGCGCGGTTTCCACCAGTTGGCGGGCAATGCCCTCATCGCCGCCGATCAGCTCGACCACCAGATCGGCATCGCCCCTGGCGAGATCGAGCGGATCGTCATGCCAAATCGGGAGATCGAAGCCGCGCGCCTTTTTCTTGTCGCGCGCCGAAACACCCGTCAGTTGCAGGCTGCGCCCGGCACGCTCGGACAGTTCTTCCTTGCGCGCCGCCAGCGCCTTGACCACGCCGCCGCCCACCGTGCCAAGGCCGGCGATGGCAATACGCAAGGGCTTGTTCATTTCGCGGCAGCCAGCTTCTTTTTGCCGGAAGGCTCGTTTTTACCGGAAACTTCTGGCGGCGCCATGTTGGTACCCGACTGCAGAAACTTTTTCACGTTGCGCGCCGCCTGGCGGATGCGGTGTTCATTCTCCACCAGCGCCACCCGCACATAGCCCTCGCCATATTCGCCAAAGCCGATACCGGGCGACACCGCCACCTTGGCGTGAATCAGAAGGTCCTTGGCGAATTCCATCGAACCCAGCTCACGATACTTTTCCGGCACCGGCGCCCAGGCGAACATGGAGGCTGACGGCGCGGGAATGTCCCAACCGGCCTGCGCCATGCTTTTCACCAGCACGTCGCGGCGCGATTTATAGACGGCGCGAATTTCATCCACGATGCTCTGCGGCCCGTTCAGCGCGGCCGCCGCCGCCACCTGGATGGGCGTGAAGGCGCCGTAGTCCAGATACGACTTGATGCGCGCCAGCGCCCCGACCAGCTTTTCATTGCCGGCGGCGAAGCCCATGCGCCAGCCGGGCATGGAATAGGTCTTGGACAGCGACTGGAATTCGATGGCGATATCCTTGGCGCCGCCCACCTGCAGGATCGAGGGCGGCGGATTGGCGTCGTCGAAATAGATATCGGCATAGGCCAGATCGCTCAGCACCCAGATCTCGTGCTTCTTGGCGAACTTGATGACCTCTTTGTAGAAATCCAGCCCCACCACCTGCGCCGTCGGGTTGGAAGGATAGTTCACCACCATGGCCAGCGGCGACGGCACCGAATGGCGCGTGGCGGCGCCGATCTTGGAGAGATATTCCTCGGGCGATGTGGCGGGGACGTGCCGGATGGCGGCGCCCGCGATCATGAAGCCGAAGGCGTGAATGGGATAGGCCGGGTTGGGCACCAGCACGACATCGCCCGGCGCGGTGATCGCCATGGCGAGATTGGCGAAGCCTTCCTTGGAGCCCAGCGCCGCGATCACTTCCCTGTCGGCATTGAGATCAACGCCGAAGCGGCGCTTGTAATAGGCGACATGGGCCTTGCGCAGGCCCTTGATGCCGCGCGAGGCGGAATAGCGATGGGCGCGTGGATCGCGGGCGGTCTCGCACAATTTGTCGACGATATAGTCGGGCGTGGCCATGTCGGGATTGCCCATCCCAAAATCGATGATGTCCTCGCCGCGCGCGCGCGCCTGCGCCTTGAGGCGGTTCACTTCCTCGAAGATGTAGGGCGGCAGCCGCTTGATGCGGTAGAAATCGGTATTCATGGCCTGAAGTCCTGGAAACGCCCGAGAATCCGGGATTCAGGCCCGGGGCGCAATGGTTTTCGGGTTAAAATGGCGAGCTTTCGTGCAAGTCACGCATTCGGGGGGTGCAGGGCCGTCGGGTGACGCTTCAACAGCTCTCCGGCCCTTCGCTTGCGCTCAGGGCGTTCGCGCGGGCGAAAGGTCCACTGGACCTTTCGCTCAGACCGCGCTCACCCCTGCACAAAGATCTCCGCGCGGCGGTTGCCGGCTTCGCCGCGGGGCATGGATTCGTAATAGATCGGCTGGCTGTCGCCCACCGCTTCCACGATCACCCTGTTGGCCGGAACACCGGCGCGGATCAGCGCTTGGGCCACGGCATTGGCGCGGGCCTGCGACTTCTGGAAGATCACTTCCAGGTGA
>JBBSKJ010000018.1:0-14273 GCA_038256475.1 Micropepsales bacterium
ACCGAGGTTCGGATAATGCCGGACCTGTTGCTGGAACTGTTTTCCGAGGAAATCCCCGCCCGCATGCAGGCGCAGGCGGCCAAGGACCTTGAGCGCCTGACGGTCGGGGCGCTGACCGATCGCGGCTTTATGTTCGAGGGCATCAAGGCCTTTGCCGGGCCGCGCCGTTTGACGCTGGCGATCACCGGCCTGCCGCCGGAACAAAAGGATGTCCGCGAAGAGTTGAAGGGCCCCAAGACCGACGCGCCGCAGGCCGCGCTGGATGGCTTCCTGAAAAAGACCGGACTTACGAAGGATCAGCTCAAGGTCGAAAAGACCGCCAAGGGCGAGGTCTATATGGCGGTAATAGAGCGCAAGGGCAGGGCGACGCCGCTGGTGCTGGCCGAGATCATTCCCGAGGTGATGGGAAAGTTTCCCTGGCCCAAATCGATGCGCTGGTTGCCCGGCAATCCGGTGCGCTGGGTGCGTCCGCTGCATTCCATCCTGGCGACCTTCGACGGCGAGGTGGTGCCCTGCGAATTTGCCGGGATCAAAAGCGGCAACACCACGCGCGGCCATCGTTTCCTGTCGAGCGGCGAGATCACGGTTCGCCGGTTCGAGGATTACGAAGCCGCGCTGAAAAAGGCGCACGTCGTGCTGGACGCAGCCGAGCGGGCCGAGATCATTAGCAACGACATCAAGCAGAAGGCTTTTGCCTTGGGGCTTGAGCCAATCGATGACGTCGGATTGCTGGCGGAAGTTTCCGGTCTGGCGGAATGGCCGGTGGTGCTGATCGGCACCATCCAGGACGAGTTCATGGATGTGCCGGCCGAGATTCTCCAGACCTCGATGCGGACGCACCAGAAGTATTTCAGCCTGCGCGATCCCAAAACGGGGAAGATGGCCAACCGCTTCGCGCTGGTCGCCAACATGCTGACCAAGGACGGCGGCAAGGAAATCGTGGCTGGCAACGAGCGTGTGCTGCGTGCCCGCCTGTCGGACGCCAAGTTCTTCTGGGACGAAGATCGCAAGCACAGCCTTGAAAGCCGGGTCGAGAAGCTGAAAGGGATTGTCTTCCACGCCAAGCTGGGGACCCAGTTCGAGAGGGTGGAGCGAATTGAAAAGCTGGCGGGTGAAATCGCCGCCAAGATCGGTGCCGATGTTGCCAAAGCAAAGCGTGCGGCGCGGCTAGCCAAGGCCGACCTGACCACGGGCGTGGTCGGCGAATTCCCCGAGCTTCAGGGCGTGATGGGCCGCTATTACGCCCAGCATGACAAGGAAGACGCAGCCGTCGCCAATGCCGTGCGGGATCATTACAAGCCGGTCGGCCCTAGCGATGCGGTGCCGGACGCGCCAGTTTCCATCGCGTTGGCTCTGGCGGACAAATTCGATGTTCTCGCTGGTTTTTTTGCTATCGGCGAAAAGCCGACCGGCTCCGGTGATCCCTATGCTCTGAGACGGGCGGCTTTAGGTATTATTAGATTGTTGCTCAATTCAGGTGTGAGGCTACCTCTGACAGAGGTTCTTGGCTCTGCGGTGCATGGATTTTTGGAGCAAGAAAACACCGCCGTGCGTGAAGCGTTCGATCAAGCAGGGATCGGTACTACGACGCTGGAGGACACACTTAGCGCGAATTATGACTTTTTCCATGGCCTTGGCGTGGCCAATTTTATCCAAGACCGCTTGAAGGTCGCGCTAAAGGAAAAGGGTATCCGCCACGATCTGATCGATGCGGTGTTTAGCTTGGGCAACGAAGACGATCTAGTGCGACTGGTGGCGCGTGTTGAGGCGCTTCAGGTATTCCTGAAGGACGAAGATGGAGCCAACCTTCTGGCGGCCTATCGACGGGCCGTAAACATACTGCGGATAGAAGAAAAAAAGGACGGTACCCGCTACGAAAGCGAGGTTGAACCGCTCTTGCTAAGAGAAATCGAGGAAAAGGATCTTTGGGTGTCTTTGCAGCAAATCCGACAGGATGTCTCGCGAAGCATACAGCAGGAAGAATTTATCAAAGCGATGGCAGAGCTTTCGGGCCTTCGCCAACCAGTTGATGCTTTCTTTGAGAAAGCGAAAGTAAATGCAGATGATGTTGGGGTTCGTATGAACCGGCTGAACTTGCTGGCGTCCTTGCGGGCGACGCTGCATCAGGTTGCGGATTTTTCAAAAATTGAGGGTTGAGTAATGACGAAGTGGGTCTATGCGTTCGGCGACGGCAAGGCCGAGGGCAAAGCCGACATGCGCAATCTGCTGGGTGGCAAGGGCGCCAACCTGGCGGAGATGAGCAATCTGGGTCTGCCGGTGCCGCCGGGCCTGACCATCACCACCGAGGTCTGCACCTATTACTATGCCAATGGCGAAAGCTATCCGGCGGAGCTGAAAGAGCAGGTCGGCACCGCGTTGCGCGAGATCGGCTATTCCGCCAAGGGCAATTTCGGCGATGTCGACAAGCCGCTGCTGCTCAGCGTGCGTTCGGGCGCGCGGGTTTCCATGCCGGGCATGATGGACACGGTGCTGAATCTGGGCCTCAACGCCGCCACCGCCGAAGGCCTGGCTCAGCTGACTGGCGATGAACGCTTCGCCTATGACAGCTATCGCCGCTTCATCCAGATGTATTCCGACGTGGTGCTGGGCGTGGATCACGCCGCCTTCGAGGAAATCCTGGACGAGGAGAAGGACAATAAGGGAGTCGAACTGGACACCGATCTGGATGCCACCGACCTCAAGCGCATCGCCGGCCTTTACAAGGCGCGGGTGGAAAAGGAACTGGGCAGGCCGTTCCCGGAAGATGTGCAGGAACAGCTGTGGGGCGCCATCGGTGCGGTGTTCGGCTCCTGGCGCTCACCGCGCGCCAACACCTATCGCAAGCTGAACAACATTCCGGAAGACTGGGGCACCGCCGTGACGGTGCAGGCCATGGTGTTCGGCAATCGCGGCGAGAGCAGCGCCACCGGCGTTGCCTTCACCCGCGATCCGGCCACCGGCGAAAAGCTGCTCTATGGCGAATTCCTGATCAACGCCCAGGGCGAGGACGTGGTGGCGGGCATCCGCACCCCCCAGCCCATCTCCAAAATCGTGCGCGAGCGCCAGGGCGGCAAGAAGGCCAGCATGTAAGAAGCCATGCCCAAGGCCTATGCCGAACTGGCCGCGATCGGCGAGCAGCTGGAGCAGCATTACCGCGACATGCAGGACGTGGAGTTCACCATCCAGGAAGGCAAGCTTTTCATGCTGCAGACCCGCAGCGGCAAGCGCACCGCCGAAGCGGCGCTGAAGGCCGCCGTGGACATGGAGCGCGAAGGGCTGATCGACAAAAAGGTCGCCATCACCCGGGTCGAGCCGGAATCCTTGAACCAGTTGCTGCATCCCACGCTCGATCCCGATGCCCCGCGCGTGCAGATCGCCATCGGCCTGGGCGCATCACCCGGCGCCGCCACCGGCGAAGTCGCGTTCACGGCGGAGGAAGCGGAGAAACTGGCCGCCGATCACCGCGACGTGATCCTGGTGCGCACCGAGACCAGTCCGGAAGACATTCACGGCATGCATGCGGCGCGCGGCATCCTGACGGCGCGCGGCGGCATGACCAGCCATGCGGCGGTTGTGGCGCGCGGCATGGGACGGCCCTGTGTCTCGGGCGCCGGCATGCTGAAGATCGATGCGGCGCGCGGCGAGATGGTGGCGGGCAATGTCACGATTGCGCGCGGCGATGTCATCACCATCGACGGTGCCACCGGCCAGGTGTTCAAGGGCAAGGTGGACTTGCGCCAGCCGGAGATGACCGGCGATTTCGGGACTCTGATGGGCTGGGCCGATGAAGTGCGCCGGTTGCGCGTTCGCACCAATGCCGACACCCCCGCCGACGCCGCCACGGCCCGCAAGTTCGGCGCCGAGGGCATTGGCCTGTGCCGTACCGAGCACATGTTCTTTGACGCCGAGCGCATCATCGCGGTGCGCCAGATGATCCTGGCCGATGCGGAAGATGAGCGCAAAGCCGCCCTGGCCAAGCTGCTGCCGATGCAGCGCGGTGACTTTGCCGCCATCTTCAAAGAGATGGCGGGACTTCCCGTGACCATCCGGCTGCTCGACCCGCCGCTGCACGAATTCCTGCCGCACAAGGAAGAAGAGTTCGAGGAAGTGGCCGCTGCCGCCGGCACCAATGCCCGCAAGCTGCGCGCCCGGGCCATTGCCCTGCATGAATCCAATCCCATGCTGGGCCATCGCGGCTGCCGGCTGGGCATCACCTATCCGGAAATCTACGAAATGCAGGCCCGCGCCATCCTGGAAGCGGCGCTGGAAGTGGAAGAGGGCGGCGGCGACCCGGTCCAGCTGGAAATCATGATCCCGCTGGTGGGATTCAAGGCTGAACTGGATGTCCTGGCGCGAAAGATCGCTGCGATAGCGGATGCGATCAGGAAAGAACGCGGAAGAGTGCCCGCCTATCTGATTGGCACCATGATCGAATTGCCGCGCGCGGCCTTGCGCGCCGGAGACATTGCCGAGACGGCGCAATTCTTCTCCTTCGGCACCAACGATCTCACCCAGACCACCATCGGCATCAGCCGCGATGATGCCGGCATGTTCATCAATGACTATCTGAGCAAGGGCGTGATCGCCCGCGATCCCTTTGTCACGCTCGATATCGAAGGCGTGGGCGAACTGATCGCAATTGCGGCGGAAAGGGGGCGCAAGACCCGCGAAAAACTCAAGCTTGGCATTTGCGGAGAGCATGGCGGCGACCCCGACACCATCCGCTTCTGTCACGACTCAGGGCTCGACTATGTGTCCTGTTCACCCTTCCGCGTGCCGATTGCGCGTCTTGCTGCGGCGCAAGCGGCCCTTACCAAGGTGCAGTCGGACGTATAATCCGTGTACAGACGAAGCAGGAAAACGCTGGATTTTCCGGCGTCAAATGACGCACTGTCACGTTAATGAAAAAAATTATTTGACGATTCGTTTTTTGCCATGCACAAGCCCGCTCACAAGAGGGTGCTGGGAACCATTCGGAACTTTTGAGGACGACGCCAAATCGAAACAGCCTGAATCGAAATAGCAAATGCGAGTTTGAATGCCATGAAGGGGCAGACGAGACGCACACGCCAATTTGAGCAAGCCATATAGACCAAGCGAAACCTGAAGCCGAAACGAGTTCATTCCTCCATGTCCAAGAAAACCCATGACGCGATTTCGCGTTCCGATCGCGTGCTTGTTGCGGCGATGGCGATTATTCTCGCCACCGCCAGCGCCGCCATCGGCGCCTCCATGACGCATCGTCCGTCCACGGATAAACCGGTCGCCCCGGTGGTCCAGGTGGTCGAAGCCGCCCCCAAGCCGGTCGCCAACACGGTAAGCAGCCGGCTGCTGGCCGAGCACAAATGCCTGGCGGAAGTCCTGTATTACGAGGCTCGCGGCGAGGGCGCCAGCGGCCAGAAGGCCATCGCCGAAGTGGTATTCCACCGTCTCAGTCGCGGCAGTTTCGGCCCCTCCATCTGCGCCGTGGTTTATGAGGGCTCCAAGGGGCCCGGCTGCCAGTTTTCCTTCACCTGCAACGGCGACATGAAGCGTCCCAAGCATGCCCGCGCCTGGCGCGATGCCGAAGAGCTGGCGGCCCGAATCCTCACCGGCGAAATCCGCCTGCGCAACACCACCGGCGGCGCCACCAACTTCCACGCGATTTCGGTTGAGCCCTACTGGTCCTCCACGCTGGAGAAAACCACCCAGATCGGCAATCACATCTTCTATCGTGTCGCGCCGCGGATCCGGTCTGCCCGGACGTAAGTTTCGGAGCAGCGGCGAACCTGAAGGGCACGCGCGCGGATGCGCGCCTTGAACAGCACGCGCGCGGATGCGCGCCTTGAACAAAAGGGGCGCATTCGCGCCCCGGGGCGTGCGACCATCAAAGACTAAAAGTCCAGTCCGATATCCAGGTTCGGTGCCGAGTGCGTTATCGCGCCTGAGCTGATGTAATCGACGCCGGTTTCGGCGATAGCGCGCGCGCTGGTCAGCGTCACATTGCCGGAGGCTTCCAGCACGGCCTTGCCTTTCGCCATCAGGACGGCGCGGCGCAAATCCTCCAGGCTCATATTGTCCAGCAGGATGGTGTCGACCCCCAGCGCCAGCGCCTCTTCCAGCTGGGCCAGGCTATCCACTTCCAGTTCGATCCGGACCATATGGCCCAGCCCGGCGCGCAGCCGTTCCACAGCGGGCCTGATGCCGCCCGCCGCCTCGATATGGTTGTCCTTGATCATGGCGGCATCATCCAGACCGAAGCGGTGATTGAAACCGCCGCCGCAGCGCACGGCATATTTCTGCAAGGCGCGCAGGCCGGGCAGGGTCTTGCGGGTGCAGACGATGCGCGCGCGTGTGCCGTCCACAGCCTCGACCAAAGCGGCGGTGGCCGTGGCGGTGCCCGAAAGCGGCCCCAGGAAATTCAGAGCGACACGCTCGGCAGTCAGAATGGAGCGTGCGCTGCCGCTGACCGTCGCCAGCAGCTGGCCGGCTGCAATCTCGGCTCCGTCCGGTGTGGCGGCGTCAAACATCAATGCCGGGTCCACAAGGCGGAACGCGGCCTCGGCGCAGATCATGCCAGCGAGGCGGCCGGGTTTGCGCGCAACCAGTTTCGCGCTCGCTGTCGCATCGGCGCGAATGGTGAGCTGGCTGGTGATGTCGCCGGCGCGGCCCAGATCTTCTTCCAGCGCCGCGCGCACCTGCGGTTCAAACAGCAGCGCCGGTGGAGGGCGGGTGAATTCCAGCGCGATCATTGCCAAGCTATCCTTGGTAGACGCGGCGGGGCAGGGCGGTGCCGCCCGACGCGATGGCCTGCGCATCGGCAAGTGTCAGGAAGGTGCGGGTGCCCTTGGGCGCGCTCAGCGGATAATCGCTGCGCCAGTGACCGCCGCGCGACTCCTGCCGCGCCAGGGCGGCGGCGGTGACCAATCGGGCGGCGGCGATCATGTTCTGCAAGGCTGGTTCGCTGCTGGTCTTTTCCACCCGCGCGATCACGTTCAATGCTTCGCGCAGTCCGGCTTCGTCGCGCTCCAGCGCCACGAGCCGGGTCATCGCCCGGCGCAACACCATCGGCGGGGCGGGGCTGGCAAAGCGTCGCGGCGCCGGCGGCGTTCCGCGCATCGCACCGCCCCTCAAATGGCCGCGTACGTCGTCCGCGACGCGGGCGCCGAACACCAGCCCCTCGAGCAACGAATTGGAGGCCAGGCGGTTGGCGCCATGCAGGCCGGAGGCGGCGCATTCGCCCACCACCCACAGGCCGGGCAGCGACGAACGCCCGCTGGCATCGGAAGCGATGCCGCCCATGTGATAATGCGCGGCCGGCGCCACGGGGATCATCTCGCGCACAGGGTCCACGCCCGCGGACATGCAGGCGGCATAAACGGTGGGGAAATGATGCGGGAAGTCCGCCCCGATGGCGGCGCGGCAATCCAGATAGATTTTTTCGCCGGCGGCGATCTGGCGATGAATGGCGCGGGCAACGATGTCGCGCGGCGCCAGTTCAGCGTCACTGTGGATCTGGGTCATGAAGCGTTCGCCGTGCCCATTCACCAGCACCGCGCCTTCGCCGCGTAGCGCTTCGGTCGCCAGCGGCGCGGGATCGCGCCCTGCCGCGATGGCGGTAGGATGAAACTGCACGAATTCGGGGTCGGAAATCAGGGCCCCGGCACGCGCCGCCATCCCCAGGCCTTCACCGCGCGATTCCAGGGGATTGGTGGTCACGGCATAGAGCGCGCCCAGCCCGCCAGTGGCCAGCACCACGGCGCGGGCGCGGAACAGGATCAGCCGCGCGCCTGCGCCAATCCCCGAACGCGCGAAGATGCCGGTGACACGGCCATTCTCCATCGCCAGTTCGACGGCATGAAAGCCTTCCAGCAAGGTGATGCCGTCGGACGCATTGGCCCGCTGCGCCAGGGTGGCGGAAATCGCCGCGCCGGCGCCGTCGCCTTTGACATGCACGATGCGGGGCAGGGAATGCGCCGCCTCGCGGCCCAGGGCCAAGCTGCCGTCGGCCTTGCGGTCGAACGGCGTTCCCAGCGCGATCAGGTCTTCGATGCGGGCCGGGGCCTCGCGCGCCACCAGATCGACGATGGCGGGATCGCATAGGCCCGCGCCGGCCAGCATCGTGTCATGGGCATGGCTCTGCCAGCTGTCATCTTCGCCCATCGCGGCGGCGATGCCGCCCTGGGCCCAGGCGCTGGAGCCGGACAGGCCGGGCCGCGTGCCCGCCAGCACGATGGATGGCATGGGGCTGAGCTTGAGGGCCGTGAACAGGCCAGCGATCCCCGCGCCCAGGATGAGAGCGCCGTCGGTCTCGACGATACTGTCGATGTGGGTCATGTCAGATTTTCACCGCCAGCATGCGGTCGATCGGGGCTTTGGCCCGCGCGGCAATCACGGGATCCACAATCACTTCATGGGTCATGGTCTGCAGGCTGTGCAGGATGCCGTTCAATGTGATGCGCTTCATGTGCGGGCACAGGTTGCAGGGCCGCACGAAGTCGGTCTGGGGATTTTCCACCGCGACATTGTCGCTCATCGAGCATTCGGTGATCATCACCACCCGCTGCGGCTTGTGGCTGCCGACATAATTGATCATCGCCGCGGTCGAGCCGGCGAAATCGGCCTCCGCCACCACTTCGGGCGGGCATTCGGGATGGGCCAGCACCACGATGCCGGGATGGGCGGCGCGATAGTCGCGGATTTCCTGCGCCGTGAAACGCTCATGCACCTCGCAGGCGCCTTCCCAGGTGATGACTTTGACACCCGTCTTGGCCGCGACATTGCGGGCCAGATACTTGTCGGGGATCATGATGACGGTATCGACGCCGAAATCCTTGGCGATTGTCTCGACCACCGCCACGGCATTGCCGCTGGTGCAGCAGATGTCGCTTTCCGCCTTCACGTCGGCGGAGGTGTTGACATAGGTCACCACCGGCAGGCCGGGATACTTCTGCTTGAGCAGCCGGACATCGGCGCCGGTGATCGACGCGGCCAATGAGCAGCCCGCTTCCATGCTGGGTATCAGCACGGTCTTTTGCGGCGACAGGATTTTGGAGGTTTCGGCCATGAAGTGCACGCCGGCCTGGACGATCACTTGGGCATCGGTTCGCGCCGCCTCGCGGGCGAGGGCGAGACTGTCGCCCACGAAATCGCCCACGCAGTGGAAGATTTCCGGCGTCATGTAATTGTGCGCCAGGATGACGGCGTTCTTCTGGCGCTTCAGGCGGTTGATTTCGGCGATCAAAGGGGCATGGACGGGCCATTCCACTTCCGGAATGACGCTTGAAACCTTGGCGTACAAATCGCGGGTCGCGCGGGCGACCGCGTCGGTATAGGCCAGTTCCAGTCCCATCTCGTCCTCCTGCCGCCAATTAATACTCATTTCGAGTATATATATGGGGCAAAAAACCCGGCCTTCAAGGAGCCGGTTCGTTCTTTATGCTACACGCGAGCATATTAGGGTCAAGAGTCGGAACCGCCGAATTCACGCTTTTGCGACACGCCGATGACGTTTTTGCCGTGGGCGGGCATGGCCCGCCACCAATCAGCCGGGCTTCGGCCGGCGGGAGCCTAGCCGCAGACCGGGCGCCGGGCGCTCGCGCAGCACTTCCCGGCGGAAACGAAACAGCTCCGCGGGTCGGCCGCGGGCAGGGGCAGAGAACTTGCCGGTGCCTTCCACCAGCCCCTGTTCGGCCACCAGGCGGCGGAAATTCTGCTTGTGCAGGCGAAGCCCGGCCAGGGCTTCCACCGCCCGCTGCAGCTCCAGCAGGGTGAAGGTGGGTGACATCAGTTCGAACACCACCGGACGGTATTTCAGCTTGCCGCGCAGGCGGGCGATGGCGGTGGCCAGAATGCGGCGGTGATCGAACAGCATCGGCGTACCCAAGGCAGGGCCCTTGGATACCTGCCCGGCATCGCGATGGAATTCCTCCACCAGTCCGGCTTCGTAAAGAAGCTCGTATCGCTCCAGCACGCGCTCTTCGTCCCAGCCTTCGCCAAAACAGACATTCACCCGCTCCCGCCGCAATTCCGCGCTTTCCACATTGGGCGCGTCTTTCACGAATTTCTTCAGCGCCGGAAGAATGACACCGTCGATCATGGCGGGCCTAGCGCCCCGCCAATCTTCCCAGGGAAAATAATTGTACCAGCCGCGCCACTGGGTTTCCGGCGCCTCTTTCACCCGCCGCGTTAGCGCCAAATAACCCACCGACACCACGCGCGCGCCGCCGGCTTGCCGGCCCTTGTCACCGCCCGTCGGCCGATGCCGGCCTTTATCGCCAAAGGTGTAAAGCTGCTCGGTGTAACCCAGGTCGAAACGGGTCTGTTCGCCCACCCATTTGCGCAGGCCCGACTCGAGCGTGCGATGATGCGCCGGATCAAAAGGCCCGAACGGCAACGCATCGTTCGCGCCGTCATAAGCAACCACCAGCACCACAGGCTGCTCGCTTTCCACCGCAACGATGGCGGCAGACAGGCCGATGCTGACCACGATGTCCTTGCTCATAAGCCCACCAGCGGAAAGGCGGTGGTGACGCCTTCCTCCACGACGACGGGGGGGCCCATGGAATTGAGCGCGGCGATCATCCGCCCGCCGCGCCTCAATGCGTCATCCGCGTGCTGCACTAGGAGACGGTTGGGCTGGGCATGCGGCGCGCGCTGGCGTATGGCGCGGGCGATTGCAATTTCGCGGTCCGGGCCCATCCGGTCGCACAGCACGGTGAAGGCCGACGCCATCGAGCGCGAGATCCCGGCCCAGCATTGAATCACCATGGGCGAACGGGTGTCCCAGCCGCGCGAAAAGGCCAACAGTTCGTCGATATGCTGGCGGGCGGGCGGGGCGGTGCCTGCCGCCGGATCGACAATGTCATTGACCCCCAGCCGAAGATGCCCGGTGGCGGGAAACCCGTCCGGGGTCGGGATCATGTGCTCGGGCGACAGCAGGCTGACCAGATGCGACGGAGCATAGGTCTTGAGGGCGTCGGCAAGACTCGACAGGGGGGTGACCAGCAGACGGGGCATGGCCGCCCTTTTAGCAGCTATTGAGCATAAAGGCGGTGAAACCTTGCCAGGAACTGGGCCTGGGCGTCGGCGGTGCTGAGGGGCGCCAGCCGGGGCGTTTTGAGGGCCTTGGGGGGCGTTCCGAACAGACGGCCTGCCTCCGCCTCCCCGAAGCCGGCAAGCTGGGTGGCCTCGTAATAGGCCGACAGGTGGTCTGCCCGCTTGAAGAGGCCCTTGAGGGCCGCCGGGACATGGGCGCTGAGTCCAAACCGCTGATGAATTGCCGCCTGAAGTCTTTCTTCCAGGGCCTTGTAATCAATCCCGATTACCGCCTTGAAGGGGCTTATGAGGTCGCCGACAACATATTCGGGGGCGTCATGCAGCAATGCCATCAACCTGACCTCTCGGGTCAGCCGGGGCGACAGGTCGGATACCAGCCGCTCCACCAGCACGCTGTGCTGGGCCACCGAGAAGGCATGGGCACCTTTGGTCTGGCCGTTCCAGCGCGCCACCCGGGCCAGGCCATGGGCGATGTCCGCGATCTCGATGTCCAGGGGGCTGGGCTCCAGCAGGTCCAACCGGCGCCCGCTCAGCATCCGCTGCCAGGCGCGCCGCGATCCGCCTTTCTTGATCAGGTCAGGCATAGAGCAACCGGATGGCGACCAGGGTGAGCGTCACGGACAGGATAATGCGCAGCGCCTTGTCGGGCATGCGCGGCGCGAACTGGCTGGCCAGCATGACGCCCGGAAGCGAGCCGCATAGCAGCGCCACCAGCACGGCGAAATCGACGCCGCCGCCCACCATATGTCCCATGCCCGCCACCAGCGTCAGCGGCACGGCGTGGGCGATGTCGGAGCCGGCGATCTTCACCACCGGCAGTTCGGGATAGAGCAGCAGCAGGGCGGTGACGCCCAGCGCCCCGGCGCCCACCGAGGAAATCGTCACCATCATGCCGAGCACGACGCCGGTTGCGACGGTATAGATGAAGGTCTGGCGGTCGCTCATCACGCCCATGCGCCGCGAATAGGTGGCCAGCAGGCGTTTGCGCATCAGCAAGGCGGCGGCGGTCAGCAGCAATGCCACGCCCAGCACCTTGGTGACGATGTCGCTATAGGCGGCGCGGTCGACCTCCAGCAGCCATAAAGCGCCCAGCGTGGCCACCGATGCCGGCAGGCTGCCCAGCGCCAGCCGCCGCACCACCCGCCAGTCGATCGTCTTGTTGAAACCATGCACCAGGCTACCGCCGGTTTTGGTGACGCTGGCATAGATCAGGTCTGTGCCCACCGCCGTCACCGGGTTCACGTTGAACAGCAGGATCAGCAGCGGCGTCATCAGCGAGCCGCCGCCCACGCCTGTCATCCCGACCAGGAATCCGACGGCAAATCCGGACACGACAAAGAGAGGAGAGATGCTGGCAAGCAGGTCCATGCGGATTTATTGTTCTTCTGCGCTTTTTTTGAAAAAGGGCGCGCAACTTCACACAAAGCTCCGTTTCCGACAATTGCCCCCTTTCGATGCCGGC
The DNA here is from genome assembly GCA_038256475.1 of Micropepsales bacterium. Classification (GTDB taxonomy): domain Bacteria; phylum Pseudomonadota; class Alphaproteobacteria; order Micropepsales; family Micropepsaceae; genus Rhizomicrobium. Next base: position 12,500 of record JBBSKJ010000018.1, read on the forward strand.
TGCGCGCCAATCGGGCAGTTTCGGCACCCGGCATCCCCAATCGGGCACTGGAGCGCCCCAAAAGGCGCCGAATTTAACGGCTCTCTCATGAAGATTGAAAAAGCCCTAACAGCCCTGCGGCGAGATGCGCTCGAGATGAGTCTAACCGCAACTGGACATTTAGAAATTCGCGTTAAGACAAAGCGTGTTTAGGTATTTCGCGACATGCCGCCTCTGATCGATCCCATGCAGAAACACAGCCGCAGCCGATCCGGCTTGGCGGGCGCGCTGGCGTTTTTTGTCGCCGGCCTGGTGATCGGTCTGGGGCTGGTATCCAATCTGGGCGGCCAGTTCGTCGCCGGACTGATCATTCTGGCGGCGCTGTCCTTCGGACTGTTGCTGCTGGCGCGGGTGGCGCAAAATACCCGCCTGCGCGTCACGGCTGGCGAGGCCAGCTACCGCGCCTTCTTTGATCACGCGGTGGACGGCATCTTCCGGACCACGCCCGATGGCCATTATCTGGCGGTCAACCAGGCGCTGGCCGACATCTATGGCTATCCCAATCCGGAAGGCTTGATCGCCGGACTGACAGACATCGGCGCGCAACTTTATGTTCAAACCGGCCGCCGCGAGGAATTCCGCGCCCTGATGCAGGCCAATGACATGGTGACGGATTTTGTTTCGGAAATTCATCACCGCTCGGGCAGCCGCATCTGGATTTCGGAAAATGCCCGCGCCGTGCGCGACTGGTCCGGTCAGCTGCTCTGCTATGAAGGCACTGTCGAGGACGTCACCGAGAAGTTCGAGCAGGATCGCGCTTTGCGCGCCGCACTGCGTCAGGCGGAAATCGCCAACAAGATGAAGGCGGCCTTCCTGGCGGCCATGAGCCACGAACTGAAAACCCCGTTGAACGCGGTGCTGGGCTTCTCCGAAATCATCCGCGACGAAGTGCTGGGGCCGGTGGGGCATGATGCCTATCGCGACTATGCCGGCGATATTCACAAGAGCGGCGCGCGTCTGCTGGCCATTATCAACGACGTGCTCGATGTCTCGCGCCTGGAAGGCGGTCTTTTGACCATCGATGCGCGGCCCGAGAATGTAATGGATGTGGCCGAACAGGCGGCCAAGCTGGCGCAGGGCGTTGCCCAGGACAAGCGCACGATCGAGATCGATGTGCCGGCTGACATGCCGTCGCTGCTGGTGGATCCGCGCCGTCTGGCCCAGGCGCTGGGCAATCTTCTGGCCAATGCGCTCAAGTTCACGCCCGAGACCGGAGAGGTACGCTTTGCCGCTTCCCGGTCCGCGGATGGCGGCGCGCTGCTGACGGTGACGGACACCGGCATCGGCATGGCCGAGGAAACCATCGCGGCGGCGCTGGAGCCCTTCCGTCAAGTCGACAGCAGTCTGGCGCGCCGTTTCGAAGGCACCGGCCTGGGCCTGTCGATCGCCAAGGCGCTGGCGGAACTGCATGGCGGCTCCTTGTCGGTCCAGAGCGCGGTCGGCGAGGGCACCATAGTGACCATCGCCCTGCCGCCGACGCGCGTCTGCGCCCAGCCCGGCGCCGCCAAGGTCGCCTAGTTTTTTTGTTTGTGCCGGACGCGGGCCAAGGGGTACATCCCCGCCATGTCAGAGCATCCTTCCGCATTGGTGCTGTTTTCGGGCGGCCAGGATTCCACCGTCTGCCTGGCCTGGGCGCTATCGCGTTTTGGCCGGGTGGAGACGGTCGGCTTTGACTATGGCCAGCGTCATGCCAGCGAGTTGGCGGCGCGGCCGCGCATCCTGCAGAAAATCCGCG
>JBBSKJ010000019.1:0-14209 GCA_038256475.1 Micropepsales bacterium
GAGGGCTATCTGACCAGCGAGCCCTACACGATCGAGAAGCAGGCCGGCTTCAAGCCCAAGGTCTTTCTGCTGGCCGATTACGGCTATCCCGGCTACGCCAACATGGTGCTGGTGCCGCAAAAACGCATCGATAGCGATCGCAAGACGGTGCAGGGCTTCGTCGATGCCACGCGGCTGGGCTGGCAGCGCTATCTCGCCGATCCCGCCAAGGGCAATGCGCTGATCAAGCGCGACAATCCCGACATGACCGACGACATCCTCAAACAGGCGCATGACAAGATGAAAGCGCATGAAATGGTGATGAGCGGCGACGGCAAGGCCTTTGGCCTTGGCAGCATGACCGACCAGCGCTGGAAGCTCTTCTATGACACCATGGCGGGCCTGGGGCTCTATCCCAAGGGAATGAACTACAAGAAGGCCTATGACCTCACTTTCGTCCGCCGTACCTTCCAGAATTTTCAATGACGCTTCTGTCGCTGTCCGGCGTCGCCAAGAACTTTTCCTCGACTCAAGGAAATGGCGGCACCCAGGCACTGCGCGACCTGACTTTCTGCGTCGCGCCGGGCGAATTCGTTTCCCTGTTGGGGCCCAGCGGCTGCGGCAAGTCCACCGCGCTGCGGCTGACGGCCGGATTGCTGACACCGGACGCGGGCACTGTCACGTTTGCGGGCAGCAGGCCAGAAACCGGCTTCGTGTTTCAGGAACCGACCTTGATGCCCTGGGCCGATGCCCTGACCAATGTGCGGCTGCCGCTGGATCTTAGATCTGTGCGGCGCGATGAGGCCAATGCGCGCGCGGCGCAGGTGCTGGCGCGGGTGGGCCTTGCCGGTTTCGAGCGGGCGCTGCCGCGCGAACTGTCGGGCGGCATGAAGATGCGCGTGTCGCTGGCCCGCGCGCTGGTGGCGCAGCCCCAGTTGCTCCTGTTGGATGAACCCTTCGCGGCGCTGGACGAAATCACCCGCGCCCAGCTGGGCGAGGACCTGCTGCGGCTATGGCGCGAGGACGGCCTGACCGTGCTGTTCGTCACCCACAGCGTCAGCGAAAGCGCTTATCTATCCCAGCGCGTGCTGGTGATGACGCCACGCCCCGGACGCATCACCGCCGACATCGCCCTGCCGCCAGGACGCGATGGCAGGCTGGCGCCTATCACCATTGAGGCCCAGCGCACCATCAGCGCCGCGCTGAACCAGGCAGGAGCGTTGGCGTGAGCCAGAGCGACCAAAATAAAGTCGGCATGACGCGCGCGCTGGACATCGCGTTTCCGCTGGCGCTTGCGACGCTGGTGCTGGGCGCGTGGGAGTGGGCGATCCATCACTGGCAGGTGCCGCATTATGTGTTGCCCGCACCCAGCGCCATCGCCCATGCCTTGTGCGCCAATTTCGCGTCGCTGATGACGAGCCTGGGTTCGACCCTGGCCGTCACCTTGCAGGCGTTCGCCGCCGCCACGGCGCTGGGCGTCGCCACCGCCATCGGCTTTGCCCAAAGCCGGCTGCTGGAACGCACCCTCTATCCTTATGCCGTCATTCTTCAAGTGACCCCGGTGGTCGCCATCGCGCCGCTGATTTTGATCTGGGTGGGGTTCGATCACATCAACCTGGCGCTGGTGATCGTCGCCACCATCGTGGCCTTCTTTCCCATCCTGGCGGGCGCGACCCTTGGGTTGAAGTCGGCGGACTTCAATCTGCTGGATCTGGCGCGGCTGCATGGCGCCTCGCGGCTGCAAATCCTGTGGCGCATCCGGCTTCCCACCGCTTTGCCGTATCTGTTGTCCGGCATGAAGACCGCCGGCGGCCTTGCCCTGATCGGCGCCGTGGTGGCGGAGTTCGTGGCGGGCAGCGGCACCGCCACGGGCCTGGCTTGGCGCATCGTGGAATCCGGCAACCGGCTGGAGATCGCCACGCTCTTCGCCGCCCTGGCTTTGCTGGCGCTGACCGGCGTGGTGATCTTCGCCGCTTTGTCGTTGCTGGAATGGGCGCTCCTGCGCCGCTGGCACGAAAGCGCGATCAGCGAATAACTTGGCCGGTTTTGACCGGAGCGGTCTCGCGCATCAGGGCCATGCCGCAAATTCCCACCACCAGCGCGCTGCACATGTACCAGGACGGCGCCAGCGGCGAACCGCTGACATCTGTGAGCCAGGCAACCACGAACTGCGCCGTGCCGCCAAAGACCGAAATGGCGATGGCATAGATAATGCCGATGCCGCCGGAACGCATGTGCTGCGGCAGGCTTTCGCTTAAGGACGACATGATCGCCGGCAGGCTGAGCGACAGGAGTGTCGACATCAGCGCGGTGCCCGCATACAGCGCCAAGGGCGTGCGCAACTGCGACATCAGGATGAAACAGGGTATTCCCACGACGCACAGAAGCACGGAGGCGGTCATCATCACCGGCTTGCGGCCGATCCGGTCGCTGAGCCAGCCGCCCACCGGGTTGAAAATCACGCCGCAGCTCCCAGAGACCACCACGGCGCCGAAGGCCAGCGCCGAGGTGAAGCCCAGCGTGTGGGTGGCGAAAATGTTCATATAGGTCATGGTGAAGGTGGCGATGGTGGCGCTGGCCAGCATCGATACCGTCACCAGCGCCAGCCACAGATGGGCGCGGGTCAAAGGTTCTTTGACGGTATCGGCCCGCAGCTCCAGCGTTTCGGGCAGGGTGCGGCGCATCACCAGCGCGAAGGGCACCACCGTCACACCCAGCAGCATGGCGATGCGCCAGCCCCATTGGTTCAGATCCTGCGGTGACAGGAGGCTGGACAGCACAACACCGACCAGTCCGGCGGTCAGGATTGCGGCCTGCTGGGTGGCAAATTGCAGCGAAACATAAAGGCCGCGCTTTTGCACCGGCGCTGCTTCCATCAGGTAGGCCGTGGCGGGGCCAACCTCGCCGCCCAGCGCGAAACCTTGCAGCAGGCGGAAAATCACCACCAGCACCGGTGCGGTCCAGCCGATGCTGTCGAAGGACGGGGTCATCGCCATGCCCAGGATGGAAAAGCCCATAAGCCCGAAGCAGAACAGCATGGCCGGCTTGCGGCCGATGCGGTCGCCCAGGGGGCCGATCACCGCCCCGCCCAGGGGGCGGGTCAGGAAGCCGACGCCGAAAATCGCCAGAGTCTGGAGCAGGCTGGTGGTGGGGTCCGAGTTGGGAAAGAACACCGCGCCGATCTGCACGGCGAAGAACCCAAAAATCAGAAAGTCATAAAATTCCAGGCCGTTGCCGGCCATCACCGCAGTCAGCTGCGGGATGGTCAAAGTCCTGGATGCCACGCCAAAAATCCCCTGTTTTCGCGACTATGCCCGCTTCTCCTGCGGATATAATACAAATAATATGTGTTATTCAAAGAAAACTACAGCAGCAACATGTTGAAGTCTTGATTTCGCCCCCCGGTCATGGTCTTTCCCGCCTCCATGGCGCAACAGAACCACGGCCCCCAAATGCTCACCGCCAATCGCCTGCGCGATGGCGATGTCCTGTATCGCAAAGGCGATGGCTGGGTTCTGGCCTTGGCCGAAGGCGATGTCTTTGCCGATCCCGCCAGCGCGGTTTCGGCCCTTGCGGCAGCGCAGGCCGAAACCGTCCGCAACGAGTTCGTCGCGCCCTATCTGTTCGAGGTGCGCGTGACGAATGGCGTCATCCAGCCGGTGAAGGAGCGCGAGATCATCCGCGCCGCCGGCCCGACCGTGCGCGCCGACCTGGGCAAGCAGGCAGGAATGGTCAATGTCTGAAGTCGCGCCCAACATGTACCGCTATGACGAATTCGACGCCCGCTTCGTCGCCGAACGCACGGCCCAGTTCCGCACCCAGGTCGAGCGCCGCCTGAAAGGCGAACTGACCGAAGACCAGTTCAAGCCCCTGCGCCTGATGAACGGCCTGTACCTGCAACTCCATGCCTACATGCTGCGCGTCGCCGTGCCCTACGGCACCATCTCCTCAAAGCAGATGCGGATGCTGGCGCATATCGCGCGCAAGTATGACAAGGGCTATGGCCATTTCACCACCCGCCAGAACATCCAGTACAACTGGCCCAAGCTGGTGGATGTGCCCGATATCCTGAGCGATCTCGCCTCGGTCGAGATGCATGCCATCCAGACCAGCGGCAATTGCATCCGCAACGTCACCGCCGATCATTTTGCCGGCGCGGCCGCCGACGAGATCGAAGACCCGCGCCCGCTGGCCGAGATCATCCGGCAATGGTCGAGCCTGCATCCCGAATTCGTCTTCCTGCCGCGCAAGTTCAAGATCGCCGTCTCCGGTGCGCCGCAGGACCGCGCCGCGCTGGCCTATCACGACATGGCGGTGGAGATCGTGCGCAACGCTGAAGGCCGCACCGGTTATAAAGTGCTGGTCGGCGGCGGCATGGGCCGCACGCCCTATATCGCGCAGGTTCTGGGAGACTTCGTCGAGAAGGAAGACGTCCTCGCTTTCATGGAAGCGGCGATGCGCGTCTATAACGAACAGGGCCGCCGCGACAATATCTACAAGGCGCGCATCAAGATCCTCACCAATGCGCTGGGGATCGAGGAAATGCGCCGCCAGGTCGCGCGCGAGTTTGCGGAAATCAAGAAGACCGGCAGCCTGCAGCTGCCGCAGGCGGAACTGGACCGTATCACCGCCTATTTCGCGCCGCCCGAATTCGACACCAGCCTGTCCGACGCCATTCCCGAAGCCGGCAGGGATTTCGCCAACTGGGTGAAGACCAACGTCCATCCCCACCGCGCCCCTGGCTATGCCATTGCCACCATCACGCTGAAGACGCCGGGCCAGGTGCCGGGCGACGCCACCTCCGAACAGATGGAAACCATTGCCGAGCTGATGGACACCTACAGCGTCGGCGAAGTGCGCGTCACCCATGAACAGAATCTGGTGCTGCCGCATGTCCGCAAGAAGGACCTGCCGGCGATTTATGCCAGGCTGAAGGAGCTGGATTTCGCATGCGCCAATGCGGGGTTGATCACCGACATCATCGCCTGCCCCGGCCTGGATTATTGCGATCTTGCCAATGCCCGTTCGATTCCCATCGCCCAGGACATCGCGCTAAAATTCGCCGACCTGGACCGCCAGCACGAGATCGGCGAGCTCAAGATCAAGATTTCCGGCTGCATCAATGCCTGCGGTCACCACCATGCGGGCCATATCGGCATTCTGGGCGTGGACAAGAAGGGCGTGGAATTCTACCAGCTCCAGCTGGGCGGCAGCGGCGCGGAAGACGCCAGCATCGGCGACATCATGGGCCCCGGATTCACCGAGCATGAGATTGCGGGCGCGGTGGAGCGGGTGGTGAACGCCTATATCAAGGCCCGTAATCCCGGCGAACGCTTTTTGGACACCTATCGCCGGCTGGGCATGGCGCCGTTCAAGGAAGCCGCCTATGAGAAAGAAGCGGCGTGACCAAGCTGATCAAGAGCGGCGCCTATGCGCAGGACGCCTTCGCGCCGGTGGCCGATGACGCGTCCTTGCCGACCGGTGCGGTGCTGGTATCGCTGGCCCGGTTCCAGAAGGAACGCGACAGGCTGCTGGAACGCAACACGCCCATCGGCGTGAAACTGCAAAGCCATGAGAACCCGGAAGTCCTGGGCGATGATGTCAGCCGCCTGTCGCTGGTGGCGCTGGAGTTTCCCAAGTTCCGCGATGGCCGCGCCTTTTCCTGGGCGCGCATCCTGCGCACCCGGATGGGTTTCACCGGGGAAATCCGCGCCGTGGGCGATTTTCTTTTCGACCAGGTCAATTATCAGCACCGCGTCGGCTTCGACGCCTGGGAAGTGCCGGACCATTTCACGGTTGAGATGTTCCAGCAGGCGCTGACCGAAATGACCGACGTCTATCAGCCCTCCGCCGATGGCAAGAAGACCATCCGCGAATTGCGGGCCAGCCGATAATTTCTTGACGCGAGCTCAGGCCCGCCTCCCCTTCGCGCGAAGCGCGGCAAGGGGGAGGTGGTTTCAGCGTGCGCAGCGCAGCTGCGCGGAAGCTGAAACCGGAAGGGGTTCATTCATATGAGGTTCATCTAGATTGCGCCTTATTCAGCAGCGAATCTGTGCCCTGGCCGTTAGGCTGTGGTGACGTTCCCCAAGAGGATATTTCCATGCGCAAGATTGTTCTTTCCATGGCCGCCGTCCTGACGCTGTGCGGCGCCGCCACCGCCCTGATCGCCACCACCGCCCATGCCGAGCAGCCGGCGCGCAAGCCGATGATGATCGCCCAGGCGGGGCCGCCACGTGGCGGCGAGATGGACCGCGAACGCCAGCCCAGCTGCACGGACATCACCGCCGACAAGACCGAGGAAATGCGCTGGCTGGAATCGCGCCTGTCGCTGACCGCGACCCAGGCACCGCTATTTTCGCGCTGGCGGCAGGTGGCGATGGACATCGCTCGCCGCAACCAGGCCGAATGCGTCGCCCATCAGCGCAATTCGGCGCGCCCACCCAGCCTGCTGGAGGGCATCGCCGAGGAAGAAACCATGCTGCGCGGTCGCCTGGCCGATCTGCAGACCGAACGCCCGGTGCTGGAAGCTTTCTACCGCGCCTTGTCGCCCGGCCAGCGCAACCAGCTGGAACAGCCGGACGGTCCCGACGGCCCGCCGCAGCAGCGCTGAGTTTCGCGAAACAGTCACGAAAGGCGGCAGCGACCCTGTCGCCTTTCTGTTGCGATTTTTATTGCGATTCAGGCGCCAAAGCCCCAAAACGCGAAGACCATGAACGCGCCCGCACGTTTCGACTCCCTGCCGCGCTTCGCTTCATCGCTGAAAGCGATCGAAAGCCTGAAGCCGTCAGAGCCTTTGTATCTGGTGCATCCGGAGAAATTCGCGATCGCCGCCAAACAGTTCCTGGACGGCTTTGACGGTGACGTTCTGTATGCCGTGAAGGCCAATCCGCATCCCATCGCGCTCAAGCAACTGTGGGATGCGGGCATCCGCCATTTCGACACCGCCTCGCTGGGCGAAATCGAAGCCGTCAAAGGCCTGCTGCCGGACGCCATCTGCCACTTCATGGCGCCGGTGCGCCTGCCGGGCCAGGCCAAGGCCGCCTTCGAGCAGCATGGCGTCACTGACTTCGTGGTCGACAGCGAGTCCGAACTCGACAAGCTGCTGGCCGAGACCGGCAATCCCAAAAAGCTGCGCATCTTTGTTCGGCTGGTGGCGTCGCTGGGCGGGGCGCTCCTGGAGATGTCCAGCAAATATGGCTGCCGTCCCGAGGAGGCCTCCAAACTTCTCAAGCGCGTGGCGCAGGCGGGCGCGCAACCCTGTCTGACGTTCCATGTCGGCTCGCAATGCCTGTCGCCTTTTTCCTATGCCCAGGCGATCGAGATCGCCCAGCGCACCATCACCATGTCGGGGGTCGAGATCGCGGCGCTGGATATTGGCGGCGGCTTTCCCACCGCCTATGCCGGCCAGGAGCCGCCGCCCCATCACTGGTATTTCGACATGATCAAGGAAGCCCTGAGCAATCTGGGCCGCCCCGATCTGAAGGTGATGTGCGAACCCGGGCGCGCCCTGGTGGCGCAGGGCATTTCGCTGGTGACCCAGGTGGTGATGCGCCGCGGCGACCGGCTGTATCTCAATGACGGCATCTATGGCAGCTTCGACGAACAGCGCTTTTCCGGCTTTGACGAGGATTATCCGCCCAGCGGCCTCACCCTGGACGCCAAGGGCAAGGCGAAGATCCTCACCGGCGAAAAGCGGCCCTTCCGCGCCTATGGTCCGACCTGCGACAGCGCCGATGTGCTGCCGCGCCCGGTGATGCTGCCCGACAGCATCGCGACCGGCGATTTCGTGCTGTTCGACGCCATGGGCGCCTACACCGTGTCATCGCGTTCGGCCTTCAATGGATACTACCCTGACGGATGGGCCATCATCGGATAGCCGCTGCCGCGCATCCTGGCGGTTGCGCGGCGTTTCGGCCGACAAAAGCTCTACTGGAGCTTTTGTTTGATCGGCCTCACGGGCCGTCATCGGGACGTAATTAACCCGCCGTTAAGCATCCGGCCGCGTTCAACCTCGATTTTCATTGCCAACCGAACGTTAAGCTTCCTGAGCGAGCATGATGGAAAGGATTTCCGCATGACCGCCTCGCAAAAGCTTTCGCACCTGCTGCAACTGGCCGATCAGGGTCCGACGCTGCGCGCCGCGCTGGCCGAGGAAGTGGCGGAACTTCTGATCAACTGGCCGTCTGACTATCCGCAAGGCATGCGCAGCATCTGCGAAACGTTGCTCGCCAAGGCCGCACGCGATGTCGATGCCGCCACCCGCACCCGACTTCGTGTGCAGCTCTATTCCGATCCGGAACTGACGGCCCGCGTGCTGCCGCGCGAATCCGTGGCGCAGAATCTGGTTGCCGCTGCCCGCAATGGCGATTTGCAGACCGTGCTGGCCGAAAGTCTGGGCGTGGAAGCGCGCATGGCGCAGCAGATACTGGATGATGAATCCGGCGCCGCGCTGGCGGTGGCCTGCAAGGGCGCCCAGATCGACCGCGCCGCCTTTTCCGCGCTCGCGCTTCTCACCCGTCCGGGTCGCGATCGCACCGGCATCTATGCGGTGCTGGATGCTTTCGACGCGATGCCGTTGAGCGAAGCCACCCGCGTGTTGCGCAGCTGGCGCGAACCGGCACCAAACGCGCATGTCGCCGCCTAACCGCTGTGTCATTCCCGGCGAGCGGCCAACGGCCGCGAGGGAAGGGAATCCAGGTTCGGGTGCAAACTCTCTTACGTCGCTCCAGCTCGACCTTTTCTTCACGCAGTGGGGGATGAGATCGATTGGTTCGACCCGTGGATCCCCTTCCCTCGCGCGAACTCTGTTCGCGCTCGCCGGGGATGACATAGGGGGATTATCACCCTTCCGCGTTTACGTCGTGACGTTCGCGCGTCTTCAAGAATTTCACATTGGGGAAACGGTCGGTGACATAGCCGATCTCCCAGGCGCTCTTGGCCAGGAATACCGGCGCGCCGTCGCGGTCGGTGGCCATGCCGCCGCGATTGGCGGCGGAGAATTTCTCCAACTCGGCCTCTGAACCCTGCAGCCAGCGGGCGCTGTCATAGGGCGAGGCTTCCAGTTCGGCATCCAGGTCGTATTCCGCCACCAGCCGCGACTTGAGCACATCCAGCTGCAGCGCGCCCACCACGCCCACGATCCATTGCGAACCTATCGCGGGCTTGAACACCTGGGTGACGCCCTCCTCCGCCAGGCTTTCCAGCGCGCGCGCCAGATGCTTCTGCTTCATCGGATCGCCCAGCCGCACGCGGCGCAAAATCTCCGGGGCGAAATTGGGAATGCCGGTGAACACCACATTGCCCGATTCCGACAAGGTGTCGCCCACGCGCAGCACGCCGTGATTGGGAATGCCGATAATGTCTCCGGGCCAGGCTTCGTCCACCGTCTCGCGTTCGCTGGCGAAGAACAAAATCGGATTGTGGATGCCGATGGTCTTGCCGGTGCCGGACTGTTTCAGCTTCATGTTGCGCTTGAACTCGCCCGAGGCCAGCCGCAGGAACGCCACCCGGTCGCGGTGGTTGGGATCCATATTGGCCTGCACCTTGAAGACAAAGCCGGTCACTTCCTTGTCGCTGGGCTGGGCGGCGCGGCCCAGCGCTGCCTGGCTGCGCGGGGGCGGCGCGTATTTCGCCAGCGCGTCCAGCAATTCGGCGACGCCGAAATTCTTCAGCGCCGAACCGAAATAGACCGGCGACAGATGGCCTTCCCGGTAGGTGGCGAGATCGAAGACCGGCAGGCCGGCGCGGGCCAGCATCACATCTTCGTCCAGCTTGGCTTTCAGCGCCGCGTCCAGCTTGCCATCGTTGAAGGCGATGAACCGGTCGTCCGTCAGGGACTGTATGCCCTTGAAGTTCAGCCCCATGCCCGCCGGCCACATCATCGGGGCGGTTTCGATCTGCAGCTGGTCGGAAATCTCGTCCAGCAGCTCGAAGGGATCGCGCGCTTCGCGGTCCATCTTGTTGACAAAGGTCATGATGGGAATGTCGCGCAGCCGGCAGACCTCGAACAGCTTGCGGGTCTGGGCCTCGATGCCCTTGGCGGCGTCGATCACCATCACGGCGGAATCCGCCGCGGTCAAAGTGCGGTAGGTGTCTTCGGAAAAATCCTCATGGCCCGGCGTGTCCAAAAGGTTGAACACCGCCTTTTCATATTCAAACGTCATCACCGCCGAAGTGACCGAGATGCCGCGTTCCTGCTCGATCTTCATCCAGTCGGATTTGGCGCGCCGCGCCTCGCCGCGCGCCTTGACCCGGCCGGCGGCATGGATCGCTCCGCCCAGCAGCAGCAGGTGCTCGGTCAGGGTGGTCTTGCCCGCGTCAGGGTGGGAAATGATGGCGAAAGTCCGCCGTCTGGCGGCTTCGCTGGCAGGGGTCTTGCTCATGGGCGCGGGGGTAGCAAAACCCCTCCCTCCCGGCAAGGATGACGGCTAAACGATCGCCTCGTCCACAAAGGCGCGGCCCTCGCGGTCCTCGATCTCCACGATCCACAGATCAGGGTCGAAGCCCACCTGCTTTTCGCACCAGGCGGCGGCGCGCGCATCCTCGCTCCAGCCGCCTAGCGCCTGCGCCCAGATCAGTTCGCCCTTGGCGCCGCGCGCCTGGTTGAGCACCAGCACGTTGCCGTTCAGCTTGGACACTTTCAGGATGATGGCGCCGGCTTCTTCCGACCCGCTGCGCACCACAAAGGCGCTGGCGCCATTCACTTCCACCCGGCGGATCAATGCGCGCACGAAAATGCCGGCCTTGAGACGGGGGGTGGATTCCATGCGGCCTTGTATCAGGATACCGCGCGGAACGGCAGAACCTTGGCTTCGGCGATGCGTTCGCCTTTTGAATCAACGCCCGCATGGGGCAGACGCACGGTAACCGTGGTGCCTTCGCCCAGCGCCGATTCCAGCACCGCCTCGCCGCCATGCATTTTTGCCATCGCCTTGACCAGCGCCAGTCCCAACCCGGTGCCTTCCTTGCCGCGGGTCTCGGCATTTTCCACCTGCTCGAAGGGCCGCCCCAGCCGTTCCAGGTCGCGCTTGGAAATGCCGGTGCCACTGTCGCTGACCACGATCTCCATCCCGCGCCCGGGTTCATGCGAACTGCGCGCCGTCACCTGCACCGCGCCGCCCGGCGGGGTGTATTTCACGCCATTGGACAGAAGATTGACCAGGATCTGCTTTATGGCCCGCCGGTCGGCGAACATCAGTCGCGCGTTGGGCGCAATCGACAATTTCAGCGCCACGCCCGCCCGTTCGGCGGGAATTTTTAAAAACCGCACCGCGCTTTGTGCGGTTTCTTCCAGGTCGAACAATTCTTCGCTCAGCTCGAACTTGCCGGCCTCAATCTTGGACATGTCCAGCACCGAGTTGATCAAGTCCAGCAGATGCGCGCCGGATTCATGGATCAGGCGGGAATATTCCTGATAGCGCGGCCCGATCGGTCCGAACATCTCGCGCGTCATCATTTCCGAAAAGCCGATGATGGCGTTCAGCGGCGTGCGCAGCTCATGGCTCATATTGGCGAGGAAGCTGGACTTGGCGCGGCTGGCCCCCAGCGCCGCATCGCGCGCCTCCACCAGCGCCTGTTCCTGCAGCTTGCGTTCGGAAATGTCGCGCGTCACCGCCACGATATCGCCGTCCTGGGCCGGTCGGCAGCGGAACTCCGCCCAGACATGGCTGCCGTCGCGGCGGCGCAGGCGGATCTCGGCGCTGCCGTCACGGCCGAAGTAACTGGCTTCCATCAACGCGCTCTGCATTGCTGCGAGATCGTCGGGATGGGTCAGCGACATCATCGCCTGACCGGTGATCTCCTCCGGCACCCGGCCCAACAAGGCTAAAGTGGCGGGACTGGCGTAGCGGATGCAGCCGTCCCCGGAATGGCGGGTGATCAGGTCCATCGCATTGTCGGCCAGGAACCGGTACATCGCCGCGCCTTCCGCGGCGGCCGCGTCGGCGGCGCGCTGGCGATCCTGCGCCGCGGCCGCGATCAGCACCGCCTGCACCAGCGCCCCCAGAACCGAGACGGCATAGACCTGCCACAAGGGAAGCGTCAGGCGCGACGGTGGCAGCATGTCCAGGGCTTCCATGCCGGCCACCGCGGCGAAGGCCGCGCCAGCCGCAATGCCGGCGCGCATCACCGCGGGGCGGCCACCCGCCAGCGCCGCCTCGGCGGGAATGAGTGCGAACCAGACCGTGAGCGGCGAGGCCACGCCGCCGGTCAGCGACGCCAGATACCCGATCAGCAGGGCGAAGCCGGCAAGCCCTACCTGTTCCAGCACGGCCAGGGGAATGCGGGTCAGGCCCAGCAGCGCCAGCGCGGCCGGCGCCATCAATCCGGCCATGGCGATGGCTTCCGCGGTATCGGGCGTTCCCAAAATGCCGAAAAAAGCCAGCCCCAGCACCGCGCCCACCGCACCCTTGGCCGCCTGGATGGCGACAAAGCGGCGGCGCTGCGCCCGCTGGTCTGGATGTTGAGTGTTAACCGCCATTAAGGTTCTGCCGTTCGCAATATGCTGATCGAGGCGCAGTCTCAGCCCGCACGCTTAACGAAACCTGAAGAGCGCGGGCATCCGTTTAGTTTTCCACAAGGATTGGGATCATGCCGCGATTCGCCCCTGCTTTTTAGCGGCGGCGCGCCCTAACCAATCTGAAATCCCGCAGGGCGCATAATCCCACCGGTTTTGGGAGCAGGCCGCAGCAACAAGAAGCGGCGCGAAAATCGTTGGTCGGACAGGCACAAAAACAGGGCATATGGGAAGAAGCGCCGGCGTTGCGGGCGTCGCTCGACGCACTGCGCTCGGCCCTCACCATCCTGGATGCCGATGGGCGGCTGCTTTACGCCAATGCACATCTCAACTACCTGCTGCGCTCGCTGCCGCCCCACGAGACGCTGATCGGCCGTTCGTATGAGGATCTGATCCGCCTGGAGATAGCAGGCGGCGAAATCGCCCCCCAGGCGCTCGCGGGCGGCACCAGTGCCTTCATCGCCCGGCGCATGGTGCAGCTGGAAGAACGCGCCTACGCGCCGCTGGATGTTCCGCTGGCCGACCACCGGGTGATCGAGATCAAGGCCCGCAAGGTCGGCAACGGCAACACCGTCCTTTTGTGGAGTGACGTCACCGCCGCTCGCGCCCAGCTGGCGCGGCTGGAGGAAGCGGTGGCGCTGTCGGCCGAAGCCTTTGCCTTCTTTGATTCCAATGACCTTTTGATCATGGGCAATGATCTTTACGCCCATCTGATCGGCATGCCGCTGGATGAGCTGATCGGAAAGCCGTTTCCCGAAATCGCCGCCACGGTCGCCTATAAGGGCCGCATCCTGCTGGACGAGACACCAGAGGCCTGGCTGGAACGCCGGTTGAAAGGCCACCGCGAACCCGCCGGCGCCACCACGCTCAGGACCAATACCGGCGAATGCTATCTGGTGCGCGACCGCGGCCTGAAGGATGGCGGGCGCGTCATCGTCTTCACCGACATCACCGACAAGTTCCGCGCTGAAACCGCGCTGGCAGAGCAGCAGGGCGCCCTGGCCCACAGCCGCGCCGAAGCCGAAAAACAAAGCGGCTATCTGGCCGACCTGACCGCGCGGCTGGACCAGGCCAGCGCCAAGGTGGACAGCGCCAAGACCACCCTGCTGCGTACCATGGGCCATGAGCTTAAAACCCCGCTCAACGCCATTCTGGGTTTTTCCGACCTGATGGCGACGCTGTCCGACAATCTCACCCCCGAACAGATCCGCGAATATTCCGGCCTGGTGCATCAGGGCGGCACCAACCTGCTCAAGATGATCAACCAGATCATGGACCTGACGAAAATCTCGGCGGGACGCTATGAGCTGCGCCGCGCCAGCCTGGACGCGGGCGCCGTGCTGTGGCTGACGCGCGATGCCTTCAGCGCTCGCGCGCAAGCCCGCAACATCACGATCGATGCCGACCGCTGCCCCGTCGGACTGATGGTGGACGCCGATGAAGGCGTCTTCACCGCCATGATGCACAGCCTCGTGGACAATGCCGTCACCTTCACCCGCGCGGGCGGGGTCATCACCTTGTCGGCCAGCATCTGCGATGCGGGCGTCGCCGTAACCGTGGATGATGACGGCATGGGCGTGGTGGCGGACGATCTGGCGCGAATCCAGGAACCGTTCGAGCATGCCGGGCAGGCCGAAGGGTCCCAGCACGCCAAAGGCGCCGGCCTGGGACTGACCCTGGTCAAGGCTTTCGCGGAACTTCACGGCGGCCAACTGA
>JBBSKJ010000020.1:0-14071 GCA_038256475.1 Micropepsales bacterium
GCGCTTGTTGCCATAGCCGTCGGCCAGGAACATCTCGTTGCCCTTGAAGCGGATCTGGGCGACACCGCGGACATTCTGTGTATCCAGGCTGCCCTTGCTGGCATTGGCCTTGCCGATCTGGCCCAGATATTTTCCGTCAGGCGTGAACTTCACGATAAAACTGTCGTGATATTTACCGACCCCGGCGCCAGAATAAAGCGGCGGCGGCGCGGTTGGGGCTTGCGCGAACTGTTCCGCGCTGCCCGGCGACGGACGCGGCTGATAGGCGCCATTGCCGCCCAGCCAGATGTTTCCGTCCGGTCCGACCGTAATGCCATGGTTGGAGCTGGGCCAGTCGCGGCCCTTGCCCCTGTTCTCGGCGCGGCCCCAGGAACGGATCAAATTACCGGCGGGATTGAACTGCAGGACATCGGGGGCCGCCGTGCAGCAGTCCGCTTCTTTCCGGGTGAAATAGGATTCCTTCTGTTCCAGCGTCTGGGGACGGTGGAAGACCCAGACATTATCCTGTTTGTCGACGTCCAGGCCGATGGTCATGGCCAGGACCCAGCGGTTGGGCAGGGGCTTGGGCCAATAAGGGTCGGCCTCGAACCAGGGCACCATCACGTCGCCGGCGGCTTGTGCCCTGGCCTCTCCGATCCAGCCCTGATGCATGGCGACCGGGCCGAGGCCCGCAGTCAGCAGGCCCGCCAGGCAGGCACCCATCAACAATTTCCGTGAACGTTTGAACGACGTCATAAACCCCTCCCCTTGTGGACCTTTTTTTTGCAGGCGGCCCTTTACCCCCTTACATCGGACACTCGCTGCCGTATCTGTTGAAGGCAACGATTGCCACGCGCGTCTGAGCCTCCACCATTTCCTTGGTTTTCTGGCTGACCGTAATCCGATAATTCTGGATGATGGCCTGCGACGGGGTCAGCGGCTTGACCGCTTTGCGCGCGGCGACAAAATTTCCCACGCACTTCTGAAAAGCATCAGCTGCAGCGGCGTATGTTTTCGCCGCCTCCATGCTGGCCACGATCTCCTCGCGGCTGACCTTGGCGCCGTCGATAACCTTGGGCGGACGCGGCGCCTGGCAATTGTCGCCAAGAAAGCTTTGGGCCACCCAGGCGGGATCGCGCCGGCTGTCAACCACCTCTTCGCTCCGGCAGATCGCCGCGAAAGTCTCAATCGCTGCTTGCGTGGGAGGCGCAACGGGAAGCGCTTCGGGTGCGGCGCGCACCGGAAAGAGTTCCAGCGTGGCGGCCGCCGTCAGTGCGGCGGCGGCAAGAGCTAATGCTTTCCACATCTTGTAGCCCGATCCCCTTGTCCGCAGCAGACCACAGGACCCTGGCATTGCCAACCGGCCACCGGCAGACACCGAACAACCCATGGCCCCGTCTTGTGGCGCCAGATTGCGAATGATTTCCGCCGGATAGGCGTTATCCCTGCCCGGCCACGGCTGTTGCCGTGTTCCCGCGGCTTGATCTAGAACGGGCCATGAACCCGCAGTCTGTTCTCAACCAGGCCATCGCCTTTCACCAGACCGGCAATCTGGCGGATGCCGAGCGGCTGTATCTGCAGCTGATGGCGGCGGCGCCGCGCGAGGCGGCCGCCCCGCATCTGTTGGGCGTGGTGCGGGCGCAGCAGGGCCGCAACAGCGAGGCGCTGGAGCTGATCGGCAAGGCGCTCAAGATCGTGCCCGACGCACCGGAGATGCTGTCCAACTATGGCAATGTGCTGAAGACGCAGGGGCGCTTCGCCGAGGCGCTGGCCAGCTATGAGCGCGCGCTGGCGGTCAAGCCCGATTACGTCGCGGCAATCGCCAAGCGCGGTCAGGTGCTGCGCGATCTGGGCCGCCTTGAGGATGCACTTGAGGCGACCGACAAGGCGCTGGCATTGAATTCCAATCACGCGGAAGCCCTCAGCAGCCGTGGCGTGATCCTGTCCGACCTTGGGCGCTACGACCAGGCACTGGCCAGTTATGACCGGGCTTTGGTGGTGGCGCGGGATTTCCCCGATGTGTGGAACAACCGCGCCCTTACCTTGAAAGACATGAAGCGGCTGGTCGAAGCGCTGGCAAGCGTCGAACGGGCGCTGGCGCTGCATCCCGGTTTTGCCGAAGCCCATAACAATCGCGGCGTCATCCTGTTCGAACTGCGGCGCATGGGTGAGGCGCTGACCAGTTATGGCCAGGCGCTTGGCCTGCGGCCCGACTATGCCGAAGCCATCAACAACCGCGCCGTGGCGCTGTGGAGTCTGAAACGCTTCGCCGAGTCCCTCGCCGATTGCGACGCCGCGTTAGCCGTCCGCCCCGGCTATGCCGATGCGCTGTACAATCGCGGCAATGCGCTGCTGGAAACGGGAAAGCCGCAGGAGGCGCTGGACAATTATGAACAGGCGCTGGCCGCCGATCCGGGTCACCCCAATGCGCTCAGCGGCCTTGCCAATGCCGCCATGACCATCGGCGACTGGACGCGCACCGCCCGGCTGGCGGATGTGCTGAAGGCCGATGTGCTGGCGGGCAAATCGGTGATCCAGCCTTTTGTGCTGATGGGTTACTGGGACGACAACGCGTTGCAGCTGCGCTGTTCGCAGAACTATGTGCGCCAGACCGGTCCCGGTCCCCAGCCGCCGTTGTGGAAGGGTGAGGACTACAACCACGACAAAATTCGCGTCGCCTATCTTTCCGCCGACTTCCACCAGCATGTCACCGCCGCCCTGACGGTGGAGATGTTCGAGCGCCATGACCGCGAGCGCTTTGAGATCACCGCCATCTCCTTCGGGCCGGAGGATGGCAGCGCCATGCGGCAGCGGCTGATCTCCGCCTTCGACCGTTTTCATGATGCGCGGCTGCAGACTGACCGCGAGGTCGCCAATCTGCTGCGGCAGTGGGAGATCGACATCGCGGTGGATCTGGGCGGACATACCAGCGGGGCGCGGCCCTGGGTACTGGCGCATCGCGCCGCGCCGGTGCAAATCAAGTATATGGGTTATCCCGGCACGTCCGGCTCGGACTTCATCGACGCGATCATCACCGACCGGACGGTGGTGCCGCCGAACCAGGACCGCTTCTTCAGCGAAAAGATCGTCGCCCTTCCCGATACGCTGTGGGTCACCGACACCAAAAATAATCCCCTGCCGCCACCTTCCCGTGCCGAGGCGGGCTTGCCGGAGAACGGCTTCGTCTTCTGCTGCTTCAATCACAACTGGAAGATCACCGCGCCGCTATTCGACATCTGGATGCGGCTTCTGGATAAGGTCGAGGGCAGCGTGTTGTGGCTGCTTCAAGGCAATGAATCCATCCGCGCCAATCTGCGGCGGGAGGCCGAGGCGCGCGGTATCGATCCGGAGCGGCTGATCTTCGCGAGCCGCACCACCCCGGTGCTCCATCTGGCGCGCCAGCAGTTGGCCGACCTGTTTCTTGACACCCTGCCCTACAATGCCCACACCACGGCCAGTGACGCGCTGTGGGCCGGGCTGCCTGTCGTTACCACGCCAGGAAAATCCTTTCCGGCACGGGTTGCCGCCAGCATCCTGAACGCGGCCGGTGTGCCCGAACTGATTGCTGCCGATCTGGCAAGCTATGAAACACTGGCGCTGAAACTGGCGACCGATCCGGCTGCGTTGGTGGTCGTTAAGGACAGGCTGGCGCAGAGCCGCGTCACCGCCCCGCTTTTCAACACCACGCGGTTCACCCGCAACCTGGAAGCCGCTTATGCGGACTTGCTGGCGCGGGCATGAACGATCCCGGCCAGACCTTGTCTTCGCCCATCCGGCTGTCGGTGGCCGCACCCGCCTATAACGAGGCCGCCGGCATCGAGGCGGTGGTATCGGAATGGCACGGCTTTCTGGTGGGCCGCAGCGATATCGCCAGTTTCGAAATCGTGATCTGCAATGACGGGAGCAAGGACCAGACAGGCGAAATCCTGGATCGCCTGGCCCAGCAATTCCCGCAGGTAAGGCCGTTGCATTTCGCACGCAATCAGGGCGCCGCCGCGGCGCTGAACGCCGCCATTGCCGCCACCACCGGTGACTGGGTGCTGCTGATCGATTCTGACGGTCAGTTTCCCATCCAGAACCTGCCGGAGATGCTGGAGGCCGTGCGGCGCAGCGGCGGCCGCGCCGCCATTGGAATCCGGCAGAAGAAAGATGTGCCCTTCGCCCAATTCGGCAGTTGGGCCAGCGGCCTGGTCTGCAATCTGGTGCATGGCAGCCGGGTGCGGGACTTCAATTCCGCCTTCAAGCTGGTCTGGGGTCCGACCCTGCGCGGCCTCGGGCTGGAAGCCAAGGGCATGAACTATTCTACCGAAGTGACCTCACGGCTGCTGGAGCGTGGCCTTGGCCTTGCCGAAGTGGCGATCGAGCACCGTCCCCGCGTCACGGGGTCCTCCAGCATGAAGCTGGTGCGCGGCGCCCTTCATCGGTTGCTGTTCGTCAGCTACATCGCCATGCGGCAGTTGCTGCTGGGGCTTGGCATCATTTCGCGGCCACAGCCATGAGCGCGCCCGGGGCGACCAAAATCGTGCTGTTTTGCGGCGGACGCGGCAGCGCCACCATCATCCGTGCCCTGCTGCGCCAGACAGACATCGAGCTGACCCTGCTGGTCAATGCCTATGACGACGGCCTGTCCACCGGGGCATTGCGCAACTTTATTCCCGGCATGCTGGGACCATCGGATTTCCGCAAAAACCTCTCCTACCTGCTGGGCAATTATTCCAATGCCCAGTACGCGCTGCGCAACCTGATGGAGTATCGTCTGCCCGCGGCCTCAGGCGCGCGCGAGACTGAAAGCCTGGCGCGCTTTGCACGCAACAATGAGGCGGCCCTGCTGGAAGAACCCCTGAAGGGCTGGTTCGCCCAATTGCCCGCGCCGCTTTCCACCCGGTTGCGGGCGCTGCTGGGACGCTTTTTCGATCATGCCGCGAGTGCGGACGCGAGTTTCGACTATCGCGACTGTTCGCTGGGCAATCTGGTTTTCGCCGGTGCCTATCTGCAATGCGCCCGGGATTTCAACGCCGCCGCGGCGGCGGTGGGCGATCTGGTCGGCAGCCGGGCGCGGTTGCTGAATGTCAGCAGCGAGCAGAACCGCGTGTTGGTGGCCCTGAAGCGCGATGGCACCTATCTGTCCTGCGAGGCCGAGATTGTGGGACCGCAATCGTCGGTTCCCATCACCAATCTGTATTTGCTGGAACAGCGGCTGACCGAAGCGCAGGCGCTTACGCTCGGCGCGTGCGACTTTCCCGGCAAGCAAGCCTTCTTGGGCGAGCGTGATGCGATCCCGCCCCTCTCGCCCGCCGCCGCCCTGGCCATCGCCGGCGCGGATGTCATCCTCTATGGCCCGGGCACGCAACATTCGTCACTGCTTCCCAGCTACTGTATCGCGCGCCAGGCGCTGACGGCGACGCCCGCGCCGGTCAAGGCGATGGTGATGAACCTGGATACCGACAATGACATTCAAGGCCTGACCGCCAGCGCCATCATGGACCTGGCGCTGGATCATGGCGCCGCCATCACCCATGTGCTGCTGGACCGGAACACCCACCTGCCACCTGGCGGTCTTGATGGCGACACGTATCGCGGCGCACAGGTTCTGCGCGGCGCTTTCACCACGCCGGCGCGGCCCGGTTTGCACAACGGCACCGCCATTGCCGAAAGCGTCATGTCGGCGCGCGCCGGAGGCGGCAGCGATACGGCATCTATCGAGATTTTCGCCGACATCCACAATCGCTCCGTCGCCAGCGATGAGCTGGTCGAGGAATTCCTGGAAATGGACTGGAAGGGCGCTCATCTGGTGCTCAACCGCGTGACCCATTCCGGCGGCGACGGCATATCCACCGCGAAGCAGGAGGGCCTGTTTCCCGAGACCGGCTATTTTCGCGACTGGCTGCGGCAAGGCAGCAGCGACTATCTGGTGCTGATGACGGGCGATGGCGCTTACCGCTTCCGCGACGTCCAGGCGATCATCCGACTTTTGGAACAGCAGCAATCCCTGGGCGGGGTGTTCGGCTCGCGCACCCAGAGCCGGCGCCAGTTCATCACTTCCATCCAGGCGGCCTATGGCGAGCACCGTGTGCTGTACTGGCTGGGCAAGGTCGCGGCCTTTTTCCTCAGCTTCATTTTCTACCTGCGGACCGGCGTAATCTTCTCCGATCCGCTGACAGGCCTGAGGGTATTTCGGCGCAAGCGGCTCGCGCATTTGCCCGACCTCGCGCACGGCCGAACCGCGCCGCTGGCCATTGTACGCCAGCTGATCCGTCATGGCGTGGAAGTGGCCGAGCTGCCGGTGATCTATCGTACCTATTCCGGCTTCACCGATCCCTACTGGCGTATACGGCGCGGCTTGCGCAACCTTGCAAGCCTGTTCTGACCATGCAGGACTTCACCTGTTATCTGTTCGATCTGGATGGGACGCTGGTGGATTCCAGTCCGGTGCATGAACGCGCCTATCGCGACATTCTGGGCCGGGAGCAACCCGGCCTGCTGGCGAATTTCAACTATCGCACCATCGCTGGCCTGACGACCCTTGCCGCCTTCCGCAGCCTGGGGCTGGACGAAAGCCAGAGCTTGCACTGTACCCAGCTGAAGCAGAGTCATTATCGTGAAGCGGTGGAGGCTGGTGCCGTGCGGGAGATGCCGGGCGCAGCCGCGCTGCTTGCGATGCTGAAGGCGCGTGGCGCTGCGATCGGCGTGGTCACCTCGGCCAGCCACGCTTCCGCTTCCAGAACGTTGGAGGTCACCGGTCTGGCGCAGCATGTCAGTGCATTGGTGACAGCCGATGATGTGACAGCCCCCAAGCCCGCACCTGAGCCTTATCTGACGGCACTGGAAAAGCTCAAGGTCGGTGCGGCCCAGGCGGTCGCGATTGAGGATGCGCCGATCGGCATTGCGTCGGCGCGTGCGGCCGGGCTGAAAGTCATCGGGGTGCATGACACCGCCGTCCGTTCGCACAGCGACCTGTATTTTTCCGACTTCGCGGCGTTTGCCGGAGCGCTGGCATGAGAATATGTGCCGTCATTCCGGCAGCGGGGCGCGGGACGCGGCTGGGAAGCGATCTGCCCAAGATCCTGACGCCGCTGACGGCGACGGAAACGATCTGGTCCATTCTTCACGGTAAACTGGCGCCGCTGGTGGATCATATCCACCTGGTCCTGTCGCCCGAGGCTGAAGCGGTTTTCCCCGATCTTCCTGCCCAAGTATCCCACAGCGTCCAGCCCGCGCCTACCGGCATGGGCGACGCCATCTTCCGCGGCTATCCGGTATGGTCGAACTATGACGCCATCCTGGTGGTGTGGGGCGATCAAGTATTCGTTTCCAACGATACCCTCAGCCGCGCCATCGCGGCGCAGACCAGTCCGCGCCACCAGGCGGTACTGCCGGTGACCCGCATGGCAGCGCCTTATGTGGAATATGTCTTTGAGGATGAACGCCTGACCAAAGTGCTGCAGAGCCGTGAAGGCGACACCACCACGCCAAACGGATTTTCCGATGTCGGCACCTTCCTGCTGGGGACCGATGGCCTGCAAGCGGCATGGCAGGCCTATCTGGCCACCGCGCCGCGCGGCAGTCCGACGGGCGTGATCAACTTCCGGCCTTTCCTGCCAATCCTCAGCGCGCACGGCTGGCGCATCCAGCCAAGGGAGGTGGCGGATGCCACCGAAGCGCGCGGCATCAACACGCCGGACGATCTGGATTTTTTCCGCAAGCTCTATAAGAACGCCTGACATGAAAAATGTCCTGGTCACCGGCGGCGCCGGCTTTATCGGCAGCCATCTTTGCGAAGGCCTGCTGGCGGCGGGTTACCGCGTGCGGGTACTGGACAGCCTGATCTATGGCAAGCGCGAATGGGTGCCTGAGACGGCAGAGTTCATCGAAGGCGATATCCGCGATATCGACGCCTGCCACCGCGCCGCCGCCGGGATGGATGCCGTGCTGCATTGCGCCGCGATGTCGCGCTCAGGTCCGTCGCAGGAGCATCTCGATCTTTGCACCCAGTCCAACATCGCCGGCACCCAGAACATGCTGCTGGCGGCGCGGGACGCCGGCGTCAGGAAGTTCATCTATAGCGGGTCCTCCACCTATTACGGCAGCCGCACCCCGCCGCACCGCGAAAACGATCTGCCGGACTTCCTCAACATCTATGGCCTGACCAAGCGGGTGGGCGAGCAATATTGCCTGCTGTTCGACAAAGGCTTCGACCTGCCCTGCATCGTTTTTCGCTATTTCAACGTCTATGGACCGCGCCAGCCCGAAACCGGCGCCTATGCCCTGGTGCTGGGAATCTTCCTGCGCCGCCATGCCGAGGGCAAGAGCCTGGAAATCCATGGCGATGGTGCCCAGCGCCGCGACTTCGTTCATGTGCGGGACATTGTCTCCGCCAACCTCGCGGCCCTGAAAAGCGGTGTGCGCGGCGAAGTGTTTAATGTCGGCAGCGGCACCAGTATCTCGGTCAAGGAACTGGCGGACATGATCTCACCCGATCAGGTCCACACCGAAAGCCGCCAAGGCGACAGCACCGCCACGCTGGCCGATATTTCCAGGATCAGGGCGGCGCTCGGCTGGTCGCCGCAGATTTCCTTCGCACAAGGTCTTGAAGAACTAAGAACTAAGTGACCTTCTCCGACTGGGTGGCGGCAGTCTGCTTCTTGGCCAGGAGCACGATGGTCATCAGGATCAGCACCGTGCCCAGCCAGTCCATCGCGCCGAAGGACACGCCCAGCCACATCACCGCCAGAACCGCCGCCGATAGCGGCTCGGCGCAACTCAGCAGGCTGGTATACTGCGGCCCGATCAGCCGAATGGCCGTCAGATAAAGATAAAAAGCAGCCAGCGATCCGAACAGCAGGATGAAGGCTATGAACAGATAGGTGATGGTGTCGAACTGTCCCGTCACGTTCCAGGGCTGGTGCACAAAGCTGAGTGCGATGCCGCCGATCAGCATGCCCCAGCCGGTGACGTAGGCGGCACTGTATTTGTGCAGCAGGCCCGCTGGCTGGATAGAGTTGAAGGCCGCCGCGACCGCGCTGGCGATGCCCCAGAACAAGGCGATGCCCGTAATAGAAAGTGTGCTAAAATTTCCGTGGGTGACCAGGAAGAAAGTACCGGTCATGGCCAGGGCGATGGCGGCAAATTCCCTGCCCGACGGCCAGCGACGGCTGCGCATCGCCATCCAGACGGCGATCATCGCCGGGGCGGTGTACTGCATCACCGTGGCGGTGGCGGTGTTGGATTCCTTGATGGCCGCGAAATAGGTGTACTGCACCGACAGCATGCCCAACACGCCGAACAGCAGAAGCTGGATCATATCCTTGCGGTCGCGCAACGGCGCCAACACGCCATGACCATCGCGCGCCGCCGCGAACATCAGCAGGATGGCGCCGCCGCCCAGCAAACGTATGCTCACCAGCCATTGCAGGTTGATGTCGCGGTTCTCGAACAGGAACTGGGCGAAAGTCCCGCCCACGCCAAACAGAATGGCCGCAATGACGGCGCAGAAAAACCCAACCGTGTTCATGGCAATGCAAAAGCGGTGACCTCGTCAGCCCCCGCCACTTCCCCCCAGAATCCGCCGGTGGTGACCGCCGCGACATACTGCTTGCCGCTTTTACCGCGATAGGTCAGCGGCGTGCCGTAAAGCGAGGCCGGCAGCTTGAAGGTCCACAATTCCTTGCCGGTCTTGGTTTCAAAGGCGCGCAGCCGCTTGTCATCGGTGCTGCCGATGAAAATCAGTCCACCGCCGGTGGTGATGGGGCCGCCGACATTGGGCCGCCCGGTCTTGGGGTTGGCCAGTCCATCGGTCACCCCCAGCACGCTTTGCCAGACGATGGCGCCGCTGTTCACATCGATCGCGTACAGATTGCCCCAAGGCGGAACCTGGCAGGGCATCCGCGATTCCCTGTCCCAGAACCATTGATAGCCATAGCGCATGTCATAGCTGCCATCGGGTTTGCGGATCATCATCTGCTGCGAGCCCATCTCGCTGGCATTGACGATGTAGAGACTGTTCTTGGAATCGAAAGCGGCATGGCTCCAGTCGATGCCGCCCCAGTTTCCGGGGAAACGCGCCACCGCGCTATCCACTCGCGGCGGCTGGAAAAACTCGGCCGCGACAACATTCTGGTCCTTGATCAGTTTTTCGCAGCCCGCTTTCTGCTGCGGCGTCAGATTGGCCAACTCCGACATCTGGAAAGAGGTGCGTCCCAGGGGCGGCGTCACCGAAGCCGGCTGGGTCGGCGACACCGCCTCACCCACCATGTCGGTTTCGGTCGGCACCGGGATATCCTTGACCGGATGGATCGGCTTGCCGGTGACACGGTCCAGCAGGAACAACAGGCTGGCCTTGCTCATGACCGCCACGGCGGGAATGACGCGCCCGTCCTTTTTTACATCCACCAGCGTGGTCAGCGGCAGGTCATAGTCCCAGATGTCATGCCGCAGCGCCTGGAAGTGCCACATATACTTTCCCGTCGCGGCATTGACCGCCACCAGCGAATTGGAAAACAGCGACGGACCTTTGCGGTCATTGCCGGACTGGTCGAAGGTCGGGGCGCTGAATGGCAGATAGGCGATGCCGCGCTTGGCATCCAAAATCACACCGGTCCAGACATTGACGCCGGAACGCTTGACCCAGCTTTCGCCCTCCCAGGTCTCGTGGAATTTTTCGCCCGGCTGCGGCACGCCATTGAAGTGCCAGACTTCCGCACCCGTGCGCACATCGAAGGCCCGCACCCGACCCGAAGCGCCCAGCTGCGGCGCTTCCTGGGTGCGCGAACCGGTAATGACCAAATTCTTGTAAATGGTCGGCGCGGCGGTAACCCCCAGAAAGGCATTGGGATAGCCTTGCATCACTTCGGGCGTTTTCAGGTTGACGACGCCGTCCTTGCCGAAGCCGCGGACAGGCTCGCCGGTATTGGCATAGAGCGCGATCAGAAGACCACGCGTGGTGCCGAAAATGATCTGGGGCCGCGCACCCGGCCAATAGGCGACACCACGTGTTGCGGGATTGTCCCCACCCGGCACCTGGTAGGCCCAGATCTGCTTGCCGCTTTCCGCATCCAGCGCCACCACCCGGCCATAAGGCGTAGAGACATACATCACGCCACCCACCACCAAGGGCGTGTTCTGTGATGCCATGAAACCACGCGCCACGCGGTCGGGCGGGCGCATGTGATAGGTCCAGACCGGTTTTAACTGAGCGACGTTGGCGGGTGTTATCTGGCTGAGCGGCGAATAGCGGCTTTCGCCATAGTCATGGCCATAGGCTGGCCATTCCTCGGAATTGAGAAGCTCCGCGGCGCCGGCACATAGTGGCAGCAGCAGCGCGCTGGCCAGCAGCGCGGCGAACCTTCGCATCCCCATCCCCGTAAGATTCTTTTGCCAACTATGACCGACAGCTGGTCATAGGGCCAGACGGGGCCGGCGGGCGCCCGGTTATGGGCGCCCGCCTCCCTTAGCTTAGGGCTTGCGGGCCTTACGGCTTGCGGAAACGCAGGGTCATGCGGTCGCTTTCGCCGATCGCATCATACTTGGTGCGGTCGAAGCTGGGATCGGCCGGCTTGCCCTGTTCGGCGCTGCGGCGTACCGGCGGCAGGGTCCAGACGCCAAAGGGATGGTCCTTGGTGTCCTTGGCGTTGGCGTTGATTTCCGACCGGGCTTCCAGCTTGAAGCCGGCCTTCAGCGCCAGGTCGATCACATGCTGGGACGAGACGTAACCATTGCGGGCATCGTTCACCATCGGCTTGGGATCGGAACGGTGTTCTTCCACCGCCAGGATGCCGCCCGGCTTCAGCACGGCGTAGAAATTGGCCATCACCGAGTCGGCCAAACCCGGGGTCCACATCCAGTTGTGGATGTTGCGGGCGGTGATCACGACGTCGGCGCTGCCAGGCGCGCCCAGCTCCGCGGCGCCCTTGTTGAACAGGGCGTAGTGGATCGGGCCATAGGCATTGGCGTCTTCAAACTTGGCCGGCAGCTTCTGGTCGGGGCGGCCCGTGGCGGCGATGTAATGGCCCTTGGTGTCCTTGGCGTAGGGGGCGAGGATTTCGCTCCAGTAACCGCCGCCTGGCGACACTTCGATGATGGTCTGGCCGGGCTTTATGCCCCAGAAGTCGAGAGTCGCAGCGGGATTGCGGGCGGCATCGCGCGCCTTGTTGTCGGCGGAGCGCTGGGCTCCGGCGATCTTGGCAGTCAGAACACTGTCGGCGGCAACCGCCGGCATCAAACTCAGAAGCGCCAGCGCAGCGCCGGTCGCCATTATCGTGCGGAATATCATGCAGTCCTCCCAGGATTTGCGCCAACCCGGGACGGGAAAGCGCCTATTTTAAATTACCAACTGGCAAATTATCAGTGCGAACGGCGCTGAGGCGGACGGGGGTCTTACCCTGCGCATCGGCGACGGCGCTTGGCCGGTCTTGTGGCGTCTCATATTGGCGATATTGGGGCACCTGATCCAGTCGGACGAAACGGTATCCCTCCTCGATCAGGGCCGGGACCACTTCGCGCACCAAAGCGGCCGAATTGACCTGGATGGCGTGCATCAGCACCACGCCGCCGTTTTTGCGGCGGATTTCCCGCAAATAGCCCTTGGCGCAGGTCTTGGCCGACCATTTGATGCGCCAGCATTCCCAGTCCGCCGCCGCCATCACATATCCGTCATGGGACATGGCGACCTCCCCGCCCACATCCCAATAGATCGGGCCGACATAGTGTTTCAGCTCGCGGTCGGCATTGAGGGTGCGCGCATGGGCGGATTTCCAATAGCCATAGGGCGCACGGAAATAGAATTTCTCGTTCGGTCCCATCAAGGGCGCGATCTGGTCATGCACATCGCGGATCTCGTTGATCAGCAGATCGGGATCGGCGGCGTAACGTGTGCTCAGCCTGGCATGGTTGGCGCTGTGGTTGGCCAGCAGATGGCCCTCACGCGCGATGCGCGCCAGCATTTCGGGATAGCGGTGGGCCTGGCGGCCGACGATGAAAAAGGTCGCCCGGACGTTCATCTCCTTCAGCGCATCCAGCACTTCGCCGGTGCGCGGATTGGGACCGTCATCGAAGGTGAGCGCCACGGTGTGGGTGGCGCGCAGGCCGGAGGTAAAGATGGAGCGTTCCTGGAACAGCGCCAGCTGCTGGGGCTTTGCGGAGGGGGCAGGCTTGGCGCTGTCGGCCGCAACCGGTGCCGCCCCAGAAGCGGACAAGCCCAGCAGCGCACCTATAGCCAACGCAATCTTACGCATACCAACCGCCGCCAACCAGAAACCCAGATTCAATTTACCGTATGAGGCAGTTCCCGCAACCCGGCGGACCTTCTTCCTTGCGAATTTCCAACCTTTCGCAAGGCCCGTTGGTTAACGCTGGAAGGCTAAATGTCAGCGTAGCAGCGCACTTCCTGGTCAGCGCCGGGCGTGGTCAGCGCCCCGTCGCGCGCCGGCCCCACATTCTTGGCATAGCGCGCCAGCGCGCCGGTCTTGAAACCCGCCGGCTTTGGCTTGAATGACTTTTTGCGCTCCGCCAGTTCGGCCTCCGACAGTTCCACATCCATCACGCCCTTTTCGGCGTCAATCACGATGATGTCGCCATCCCTGATCAAACCAATCGGCCCCGCATCGGCCGCTTCGGGGCCCACATGGCCGACGCACAGCCCGCGCGTCGCGCCCGAGAAACGCCCATCGGTAACGAGGGCGATATTCTCCACCCCCTGCCCGTACAGCGCCGCCGTGGTCGAGAGCATTTCGCGCATGCCGGGGCCGCCCTTGGGGCCTTCCCAGCGGATCACCAGCACATCGCCCTCCTTGTAGTCGCGCCGCTCGACCGCCGCGAAGCAATCCTCTTCGCAATCGAACACCCGCGCCGGACCGCGATGCTTGACGTGCTTGAGACCAGCGATCTTGACGATGGCGCCTTCAGGAGCCAGAGAGCCGCGCAAGCCGACCACGCCGCCGGTCGGGGCCAGAGCGTTCTTGACCTCGACCATCACCTTCTGGTCCGGATCAAACTTCACGTCCTTCAGGTTTTCGGCGATGGTCTTGCCGGTGACGGTGATGCAGTCGCCGTGCAGCAGTCCGGCATCCAGCAGGATGCGCATCAGCATCGGCACGCC
>JBBSKJ010000021.1:0-13933 GCA_038256475.1 Micropepsales bacterium
AAATCGCCGTTCACCACCAGCGAGGCCATGCCGGCGCGCCCGTCCATGCCGGGCACCGCCACGCCATAGACATTGGCTTCCAGGATGCCGGGCACCGCCGCCTGCGCCTCGCCCACCTCGCCGGTCGAGACATTCTCGCCCTTCCAGCGGAAGGTGTCGCCGACACGGTCCACGAAATAGAAATAGCCATGTGCGTCGCGCCGCATCAGGTCGCCGGTGCGGAACCAGGCATCGCCGCGCTTGAAGACATCGCGCAGGATTTTTTTGTCGCTGTCGGCCTTGTTGCTGTAGCCCTCAAAGCCGCGTCCCGGCCGGGTGGAAATGCCGCCGATGGTCTCGCCCACTTCATCGGGGGCGCATTCGATGCACAGCCCGCCGGGTCCGCGCACCGGCATTTCGCTTTCCACGTCGAAGCGGATCACCCGGCTGGGCAGCAGCCATTCCAGATACTCCGGCACCCGGCCGACCGCGCCCACCGTGCCGTCATAGTTGAGCATGGAGACATTGCCTTCGGTCGAGCCGTAAAACTCCACGATGCGCGGAATGGCGAAACGCTCCTGGAATTGCCGCCAGATTTCGGGGCGCAAGCCGTTGCCAGTGATGGCGCGTATCTTGTGGCCCTGGTCCAGCGGCGATGGCGGGGCGTTGAGCAGATAGCGCGCCAGCTCACCGATATATTCGAATATAGTGGCGCCGTAGTTATGGATGTCGGGCCAGAACTCGTGCACGGAGAATTTGCGCTTCAGGATCAGCGCGGCGCCGGAGAAGAAGGCAATTCCCACGGCGCAGACCCCGCCGGTGGAATGATAGAGCGGCAAGGGATCATAGACGCGGTCGCTTTCGCGCGGCCTCAGCGCCCCGACAAAGCCGCTCATCATGAACATCATGCGCATATGGCTGAAATTGGCGGCCTTGGGCATGCCGGTGGTGCCCGAGGTGTAAATATAGAAAGCACGCTCCTTCAAGGTAATGCCGGCGCGGTGCTGCTTGCCGGGCGAGGCATCCGGCATGGTGGCGAGCAGAGCACTGAGATTTCCATCCTCGCCCTCGACCCATTCCGCGGGTCTGTTTTCAAACGGCGCCTCGCGGAACTGCTGCGCCAGCTCGGCGCCAACAATCGCGTGACGCGCGCCCGAAATGCCGATGGAATGGGCCAGCGCCGCACCCGCAAGGTTGGTGTTGATCAGCGCCACCTGCGCCCCGACCTTGAACAGCCCCAGCCAGGCGCAGATGAAATCGGGACGGTTCTCCATCAGCAGCGCGGCGCAATCGCCGCGCCCGATTCCCGCCGACAGCGCCCAATGGGCATAGCGGTTGGCCCGCGCGTCGAGCTGCGCATAGGTCATGGTCTGATCCAGATACAGAAGCGCGGCATTGTCGGGACGGCGCTGGGCCTGGCCTTCCACAATGTCCACGATGTTGCGGGTGGCATTGGGCTTGACCAGCCGCAGCAGCCACAGCGTGCGCGCGATCGTGGTGATGTAGATATATTCGCGCTTTATCGTGGCTGTCAGGCTCATGCCCGCTTCTCTCCCGACTCACAGCTTGAGCCTGGCACCCGTTCTAATCAAGATATGGGCATGGATGAGGCACTGGACCTTCGCGGCCTGAAATGTCCGCTGCCGGCGCTGCTGGCGAAGAAAGAACTGACGCAACTGCCACAAGGTACCGTGCTGACGGTACTGGCCGACGATCCCATGGCGGTGGTGGATGTTCCGCATATGTGCCACGGCGAAGGCCACGCCGTGGAGAGCGTGGCCTCGCGTGACGGCTATAGCGAATTCGTGTTGCGGGTTAAGGCCGGTTAGGGCCCGGCGGCACCGCGTCCGGTCCCAGCCGCGAGATCACATCGGCCGCACTCAGCGCCCGCGGCTCCCTGGCCGCCTGGTCGGCGGTCAGCAACACGATCTCGGCGTAAGCCTCGTAATTGGTACGCACCACGACATCGTGCATGGGCTCATAGGGGAAACCCCAGCCGCCCCAGCCACCCCAATAACCGTAGCGCGGCCGGCCCCACCAGAAGGGATCCGGGGGCGGGCCATAGGGCACGGTCTGCACCGTGGTGTTGGCGCGGGTGTTGCGGGTGTCGAACATGAAGTGGGTTGAGCCACCGGCGCGGGCCACTTCGGCGGCGCGCAGCAGCAGATAGGTTTCCACCGTTTCGCGCGGCGTGGCGGTGTTGCCGGTGAAGGTGATGCGGTAGCGATTCTGCGCCAGCGCCCGGTCGGTATAGCCGGTGGCCTGGCCTTCCAGCCGCGGCGCATAGGGGGTGGGGGTCATGCAGCCCGCCAGCCCAAGCGCCAGGGTTAGGCCCAGGGCCAAAGCCAGCCCCTTCGGGAGGGGGCGGGAAACGGCATGTCGCATGGTCATTATAAGCTCCTGTCCGCGCCCCTCGCGGTTGGTCTAGTTAATATAGTAACGGCGCTGGCCAAATCCCAGTTCCGCAGCGGCCTTGTCGCGAGTTCCCGGCGCAGGACGTTGAATTTGCGAGGTTTCCGTCCTTTCCGCCGGTCATTTTGCACTGCACCCTCTTGCTAAAGGCCTCCGGTCAGTGGAAGTTCGCCCCTGTCCGGCACACAAGGGCCGGGCAGGCCCCAGAATAGGGGCCGGAGCCCGGCGCACAGCCGGTCCAAAAACGGGTTTCTGGGGGCCTGAACGATCGCCATGTACGGTCTTTCGATATTCCTGCAATCGGCCCTCTGTCTGATTCTGATTTCGGTTAGCAGCCTGTCCGTGCAGCTGGCCGGGCTGGCATGGGTGCGCGTTTTCCGCAAAAGCCCCAAGCTTGCTGTCGCCAAACTTGCCGATGCCGACCTTCCCCATGTGCTGGTGCAACTTCCGGTCTGCAATGAAGGCCACCTTGCGGTGCGCGTCGCCGCCGCAGCGGCAGCGATGGACTGGCCGAAAGACCGGCTGACCATCCAGCTTCTGGATGATGGCGATGGCGAAGGCCATGACGCGCTGGCCGCGGCCGTCCGCGCCGTGGTGCCCGGCGACATCAATTTTCACATCCTGCGCCGCGGCGACCGCAAGGGTTTCAAGGCGGGCAACCTCGCCTTCGGTCTTGCCCATTCGGACGCCCCCTTTGTCGCCGTGCTGGATGCGGACTTCGTGCCGCCCGCTGATTTCCTGCGCCGCACCGTTCCCGTGCTGATCGCCGACAGCGGTCTGGCTTTTGTCCAGTCGCGCTGGGGCCATGCCAACCGGGCCGCCAACTGGCTGACCCGGGTGCAGGGCCTGCTCCTGGATTCTCATTTCGCGGTGGAACAGGAAGCGCGCTTCCGCGCCGGCATGCCGATGAGCTTCAACGGCAGCGCGGGGGTGTGGAATCGCATCGCCATCGAGCAGGGCGGCGGCTGGACCGGCGACACGCTGACCGAGGACCTGGACCTTTCCATGCGCTGCATGATGCAGGGCTGGCGCGGCGCCATGGTGTCGGATCTGGTGGTGCCCGGCGAACTGCCGCAGACCGCCGCAGCCTGGCGGGCGCAACAGGCGCGCTGGACCAAGGGTCACGCCCAGGTCGCGCGCAAGCTTTTGCCGAAGCTTTGGACCAGTACCTTGCCGCTCTGGAAGAAGGCGGCGATGACCATGCAGATGTGCCAGTTCGGCTTCTATACGCTCGCCTTCGCCAGCGCCGTGATTTCGCTGACCCTGATGTATATGGGTGTGGTGTATTACCCGGGCGTTGCCTGGCTGGGCCTGATGGTCACCGCGCTCGGTATCTGTTCCTCGATCGGCTATCTCTTTTTGGGTCAGCGCATGCTGGGCCGCCATCGCGAACCCCGGCTGGTGCGGTCGCTGTTGCTGGCGGTGGTGTTTCCGTCCGGCCTGATCCTTGCCAACACCCGCGCCACCTTCGAAGCCTTCTTCTCGAGCCGCATGGATTTCAACCGCACCACCCGGGTGGGCGAAATCCAGAAGGGCGGCTGGCGCGGCGCACCTGAACTGATCGTCGGCGTGCTGCTGCCCGCCTTCGCTTTTGCCGAGACCAACTGGAACGCGCTGTTCTTCTTCTTCGCGGTGTCGGGCCTGGTGTCGATCGGCGCCATGGGCGCGGCGGGCGCGCCCAAACAGGTGCGCCAGCAGATTGCGCCGGGCGAGTAGTGCGCCACCCGAGTTGGACGAGGCGCGGCGCGCCAGGCCCAGCCCCTTAACAACTCCTTAAATAATTCCGCTGTCTTCTAATCAAATCCGGTCTTTTGGCCTAACTCCGTCTTTGTCCGCGGGGCTTTAGGTTCGGGCCGGGCGTGAGGGACGAAGCGGTTCATGCGGATCATCGCAAAAGTGGCAGTTGTGGCGCTGCTGGCGCTTGGACTGGAAGGGTGCGCCAGCGCCCCGATGGACTATAGCGAGATGCCGCGCAAGACCGGGCGCAGCGTCGTGCAGAATGAAGGTCAAAAGCCGCTGCAATGCGTTCCGTACGCGCGCCAGCATTCCAAAATCAACATTTTCGGCGATGCCTGGACCTGGTGGGACAAGGCGGAGGGCAAATATCCGCGCGGCTCTGCGCCGCAAAAAGGCGCCGTACTGGTGCTGCATGATTATGCCGGTCCCGCGCATGGCCATCTGGCCGTGGTGCGCAATCTGGTGTCGGCGCGCGAGATCCGCGTCGATCACGCCAACTGGCTCAATGACGGTTCGATCTATGTGAACAATCCGGTGCTGGACGTCAGCGCCGACAATGACTGGTCGCAGGTGCGGGTCTTCAACATCAAGACCGGCGGCTGGGGCAGCAAGGTTTATCCGGTACGCGGCTTTATCGGCTCGGGCCGCGATGTCGATGACGAGCCCCGCAATGGCGACCGTCCGGACCTGGTGGCCAGCCTGGTCGGCGGCACCCCCGGCATCCATGCCCTTTTGGGCGAAATAAACTAATTCGATCAGATATTTGGCGCGGATATGCGCTATTGTGCCTCGCCCCTCTTTGAGGGGGCGGAGGGCAGGCATATGGTCCCGCCGCACCGGACCACAGATCGGTGGCAAACCAGGATGCAGGGGCCGCGTTTTCCATTCATGCAAAGCCGTATTACCCCGTGAGTCCCAGCCCCTCCGACATAGGCCTGTCGCCTGAGCCCATCGGTACGCCCGTGCCGCCTCATGAGGGCGTGCCGGCGGATGACAGATCGCACAAGCGCAAAACCTGGGGCCTGTCGCTGGGTGCGCTGGGTGTGGTGTTTGGCGATATCGGCACCAGCCCGCTTTACGCCCTGAAGGCTACCGTGCTGGCCACCCAGGATGCCATGCCCAATCACATGGCGGTGATGGGTTCGCTTTCGATGATCTTCTGGGCGCTGATCCTGGTGGTGACGGTCAAGTATGTCCTGATCATCATGCGCGCCGACAATGATGGTGAAGGCGGTACCCTGGCGCTGGCGGCGCTGGCGCATCGTTCATCGGGCCTGACCCGCAAGACCAAAAACCTGATCGGTATCGGCGCGCTTGTCGGGCTGGCGCTGTTCTTCGGCGATGGCATGCTGACACCGGCCATCACCGTGCTGTCAGCGGTCGAAGGCCTGAATGTCGAAAGCAACGCCTTCGAGCACCTGATCGTGCCCCTGGCCCTGGCCATCCTGCTCGGCCTGTTCGCAATTCAAAGCCGCGGCTCTCACAAGCTGGGAGTATTGTTCGGACCCCTGATGCTGCTGTGGTTCTTGACGCTTGCGGGCTTCGGCTTGGCCTCGCTGATACAAAACCCGTTCATCCTGACCGCGATCAATCCGCTCTACGCGCTGGATATCTTCCTGCACGCGCCCTTGGTGGCGTTCGTATCGCTGGGCGCGGTGGTGCTGGCGGTGACGGGCTGCGAAGCGGTCTATGCCGATATGGGGCATTTCGGCCGGCGGCCGATCCAGCTGGCCTGGTACTTTGTGGCGCTGCCGGCGCTGCTGCTGAATTATTTCGGCCAGGGCGCGGCGCTGCTGCGCAATCCCGCCGACGCCGAGCATGCTTTCTTCTCGGTGGTGCCGAACTGGGCCCATATGCCGATGGTGGTGCTGGCGACCATGGTCGCCATAGTGGCGTCGCAGGCCGTGATCACCGGCGTCTTCTCCATGACCCAGCAGGCGGTGCAGCTGGGCCAGTTGCCACGCATGGAAATCCGCCATACCAGCGCCACCGATTACGGCCAGATCTATGTGCCGCGCATGAACCTGATCTTGTGCATGGGCGTGGTGCTGATCGTCTTGCTCTTCCGGGATTCCGATGCCTTGCTGGCCGCCTATGGCCTCGCGGTGACCGGCGTCATGGTGATCGATACTTTCAATGCCAGCATCGTGGCCAACAAGCAGTGGCGCTGGGCGCCCTGGCTGGTGGTAGGGCTGTTCGGCGCCATGGGGATCAGCGACTTGTTCTTCTTCGTCGCCAACGCGCTCAAGATTCCCGAGGGGGGCTGGCTGCCGCTGCTGATCGCCGCGGCCGTTTTCATCGCCATGGAAACCTGGCGGCGCGGAAGGCGGGTGCATCTGGAAAAGGTGCGCAGCGAATCCCTGCCCTTGTCGCTGTTCCTGGAGCGTGCCGACAAAAATACCACCCGCGTGGCGGGCTTGGGCGTGTTCCTGTCCACGCGCACCGACATCGTGCCCGGCGCGCTGCTGCACAATCTCAAGCACAACAAGGTGCTGCACGAGCGGGTGGTGATCTGCAACGTGGTGGTGGAGGACACGCCGCTGGTGCCGCCGGCCCAGCGCATCGAGGTCGAAAAGCTGGGCAAGGGCTTCTACACCGTCAAGATCCATCACGGTTTCTATGAGACGCCGGACGTGCCGCAGGCGCTGGAAGATGCCCGCCGCTTCGGCTTGGCACTGGATATGGATACCGCCACCTTCTTCATCGGCCGCGAAACCCTGGTGGCGGCGGAACGTTCCGAACTGAGCGCCTGGCGCCGACACCTCTATCGCGTCATCGCCGGATCGGCGATCTCGCCCGCGCGCTTCTACAACTTGCCGACCAACCGGGTGGTTGAACTCGGCACGCAGATTTCAATCTAAAGCGTAGACAAGCGCCTTCAAATACGCCGACTCTGGCAGCAGCGGATGCACCGGATGATCCACGCCTGCGCCGGCCTGGCGGATCAGGGCGGCACGGCGACCCACGCGCAGCAGGCCTTGCGCGCATTCCGCCGCGAAACGCTCCGGCGGGATATTGTGGGAGCAGGACGCAATCAGCAGCAAGCCGCCCGGCGCCGTGACGTCGGCCGACAGCCGCGCCAGCTTGCGATAGGCCTTGGAGCCCGGCTCCAGGTCTTTCTTCGATTTCACAAAGGGCGGCGGATCGGCCAGCACGATGTCGAAGGTTTCCCCCGCAGCCTTCAGCCGCGCCAATTCCTCGAACACATCGGCTTTCACCGCCTGGACGGAGACGCCATTGGCGCGGGCGCTTTCTTCCGCCAGCGCCAGCGCGGGAGCGGAAGAATCCAGGCAGATCACTTCGCGGGCGCCGGCCTTGGCGGCGGCGATGCCAAAGCCGCCGGTGTAGGAATAGGCGTCCAGCACGCTCTTGCCCTTGGCCAGCCCGGCGATAAAGGCGCGGTTGTCGCGCTGGTCGAAATACCAGCCGGTCTTCTGGCCTTCCTGAAGATCGGCGATATAGCGCACGCCATTTTCTTCCACCGCGATGCGGTGGCCTTCGCCTTTTACCGTCTTCACATATGAGTCCAGCCCTTCCAGCGCACGGCTGGGCGAGTCGGCGCGCAGAAGGATGGTCTTGGGCTTCAACACCTGATCCAGCGCCATCAGAATGGCGGTCTGCTGCTTTTCCATTCCGGCGGTGCCGATCTGGACTGTCAGCGTGTCGTCGAAGCGGTCGATCACCAAACCCGGCACGCCGTCGCCTTCGGCATGAAACAGGCGATAGAAGGGCTTGTCATAAACGGCATTGCGCAGCGTCAGAGCGCGTGTCAGCCGGGCGGCGAAAAACTCGGCATCGATGGCGACGTCGCATTCCTCGGCAAGCAGCCGCACCGCGATCAGGCTTTTGGGATTGAAATAGCCGGTGCCGAAGGCGCGCCCGTCTTCGCCCCGGACATTGACGATCGCGCCGGGCGCAATGGCTTTGGCGGCTTCGTCCATGCGGATTTCGTTGGAGAAAATCCAGGGCGATCCGCCGCGGGCGCGGCGGCCTTTGGGCAATATGATGGTCTTGCGAGACATGTGGCCGAGACCTGTACAGCCCTCTTGCGCACCCGTCCATGGCATCCTTAGATGCGCGTCAAATAGCAGGAGAATATGACCATGGCCGTGGACGGAAAGTGGGAAATCACCATCAATTCGCCAATGGGCGCGCAAAAAGCCACCTTGGACCTCGCCACCAGCGGCGACACGCTGACCGGCACACAGCAGGCGGCCCAAGGTTCCGGCCCGCTGGAGAACGGCAAGGTGGACGGCAACAATCTGAGCTGGTCGGCCAAGATCAGCTCGCCCATGCCCATGACCCTGGACTTCTCCGGCACGGTGGATGGCGACAATCTGTCCGGCAGCGTCAAGGCCGGCTCGTTCGGTTCCTTCCCCTTCACGGGCAACCGCAGCGCCTGATATAAGTCAGCGTTCCGTAAGGGGCAGCCGCTGCGACGGAAAAGTCGGCTGCCCTTTTGCTTTGGAGCCCATGGATGTCCATTCACAAGGAAGGTTACCCGTTTATCGCCCTGTTCGTGGGCGTGAACCTGCTGGCCTTCCTGCTGGCGCCCTGGCTTGGCTGGCTGTTGTTGCCCATCACCATCTGGTGCGTCGCCTTTTTCCGCGATCCCGAGCGGAGCACCCCGGACGGGCCCGGCCTGATCATCAGTCCCGCCGACGGCAAGCTGCTGCCGATCATCGAAGCGGTGCCGCCCGCCGAACTGGAGATGGGCGACGCGCCCCGCAAGCGCCTTTCCATTTTCATGAACGTCTTCAACGTGCATGTGAACCGCAATCCGGTGTCGGGCACGGTGATCGCCAAGTCCTATCGGCCGGGGAAGTTCTTCAACGCCTCGTTCGACAAGGCCAGCGTCCACAATGAGCGCATGTCGATCCGCTTGCGTCCGGACGGCGATGACGGGACGCGCGACCTG
This sequence comes from Micropepsales bacterium, assembly GCA_038256475.1. GTDB lineage: Bacteria > Pseudomonadota > Alphaproteobacteria > Micropepsales > Micropepsaceae > Rhizomicrobium. The sequence continues at coordinate 9,047 of JBBSKJ010000021.1, forward strand.
GCGGTGGTGCAGATCGCCGGGCTGGTGGCGCGGCGCATCGTCTGCGATCTCAGCCAGGGCCAAGTCGTGAAGCGCGGGACGCGGTTCGGCATTATCCGCTTCGGCAGCCGGGTCGATGTCTACTTGCCACCGGGCACTGAGATTCTGGTGACGTCGGGGATCACGACCGTCGCGGGTGAAACCGTGCTGGCGCGGTTTGGTTAGAGGCATGAGCTTGGACCAGCCCGATCGCATCTCTCGCCGCAAACGCGCCCGCCAGATCGTGGCCGCGCGCCTGGAGCGGCTGGAAGACATCTCCATCGGCAAGCTGGTGCCAAGCTCGATCACCTTGCTGGCGCTGGCGTCGGGCATCACCGCCATCCGTTTTGCCATCGACGGCAAGTGGGAGATCGCGGTCGCCTTCATCATCTGCGCCGGCATCCTGGACATGCTGGACGGACGCGCGGCGCGGCTGCTCGGCGCTGACAGCCGGTTCGGGGCGCAGCTCGACAGCCTGGCCGATCTGGTGAGCTTCGGCGTGGCTCCCGGCATCATCATGTATCGCTGGAGTCTGGAGCAGATGGGCGATCTGGGCTGGATCGCCGCCCTGGTCTTCTGCGCTTGCGGCGCCATTCGGCTGGCGCGCTTCAATGTCGAAAGCGTGCGCGACGAAGGCGCCACCAAGGGCAATCCCTATTTCACCGGCCTGCCGACGCCCGCAGCGGCCTGCATGGTGTTGCTGCCGCTGCTGGTCTCGTTCCAGTGGGACGATCCCTTGGTGAACCAGCCCTGGGTGTCGGGGGTGATGATCGCGCTGACCTCAATACTGATGGTCAGCCGGCTGCCCACCCCGTCGATCAAGTATATGAAGCTGCAGCGCCAGCACCGTATCATGGCGGCTGGCTTCTTCGCGCTTCTGGCAGCGGCCCTGATCGCCTGGCCCTGGGCGACCATGACCATCGGCCTGCTGATCTATGTCGCGTCCATCCCGTTTGCCATCCACGCGCATCACCCACGCTATGTCGCCAAGAGAGCGTCCCGGGCCGCCGAACGTTTTTAATCGAACAGGTACAAAGCCCATACGCGCCACGCGGCGACAAGCCACGCAACGCGTTGGGGCAAACTGGAAATCTCTACTATCCGCGAACACAACCCCGCCTCCCCTTTCGCGGGGGAGGGGGTTGAGAACTACTTCGCAGGAGGCGCGAACCCGCCCATCAAACGCGGACGGAAGGGTGCGGCCTGGCTGGGATTGTACTGGAAGCTCTGATTGTAGTTGTTGTAGGTCGGGCCGTTTTCCTGATTGCCGCCCAGGCCGAAATGGAGCTGGCCGAAACCGCCGCCACCACCGCCGCCGCCTTCAGGATCGCCACCGACGCCGCCGCTCCACCCGCCGCGGTCAACCTGCAGACCGGCCGTCTCGTCGTAATAGCCTTCCGGCGGCGGACCATATTCCCCGCCCTGCTCATAATAGGCGCCGGGGGGCGGGCCATAGGCGGCCGGACCCATGTTGGGCGCCACGCGCCATTCGCCATGCCATTGGCTGCGATAGGCGCCGGCGGCACCATAATCATAGTAACCGCCGCTCTGGCGCATCGCCGGGCGCGACGCCACCCGGCGCACAGCCTTGCGGGCGCTGCTGCGCTTGGCCGGCTTGGCCTTAACCTTTTGGTCGTCCTCGCAAAGGCAGGTGACCTTGCTGGTATGGGCTTGGGCGGGACCGATGGCAGCCAGAACGGTGATGGAAACCAACGCGCTGGTCAGCAAAAAGCCGGCCGTAACAACACTTACCCTCATCGCACTCTCCTTCAACTTGAAAGCGTGTCGCGGGGCATGCGATCGCGTGTCTCGATATGGGACGTTCTAAACTGGGACAGTCCCAAGCGCGAGCGGGGACTGCTTTTCTGGTTAATTTTTGAAGGCGCTTTTTAGAAAAGCTCCTGCGCGCAAAGCCGGTTTTAACGTCTGGGCGTTCAAAATGGCCCGAGCACCGGGATTTTCATGACCGCCGACAACCTCATCTGGGCGCCCGACGCCGAAGCCGAAGCGCATCGCGAGAGCCGCATCAATCTCGCGCTGCTGCGCGGCGTGCTGGAAAATCTGCACAGCAACCGCAAGACGATCCCGCTGTTCGCCCTCGCCGTGGCGGCGATGTTCGCACAATGGGTTTCGCCGCTTTGGCTGGGCGTCTGGTACGCACATGTGATGCTGGGCGTTGGCGCCCAGCTTTTGATGATCCGATATTTTCCGGAAGGCGAACTGACGCCCCAAACCGCGCGCAAGTGGACCTGGATCGCGTCGGCCGCGAACCTGTTCTTTGTCGCCAACTGGACGTCGCTGGGCTGGTACCTGTGGGTGCCGGGCAATGAATTCAACCACATGCTGATCGCCATTGTGCTGGCCGCGACGCTTACGGTGCAGGGTACCCTGGCCGGCGCCAGCCGCCAGCTGGCAATACCGGCTTTCCTTGTCTATGCCGCTGTAATGGCGCTGGTGCCGCTGCAGGAACACAGCGCCCAGTCGGTCTATCTGGCGATAGTGACGCCGTTTTACGTCTGGTACATCGCCTACATCACCAAGCAGAATTACACCCGCGCCCGCGCGTCGATCGTCCTGGTGGAAGAGCGCAACTCGCTTTTGGCCGAACTGGTGATGGCCAAGCTCGAATCCGACCGGGGCCGTGAACGCGCCGAAGCCGCCAGCCTGGCCAAGTCGCAATTCCTCGCCAATATGAGCCACGAACTGCGCACGCCGCTGAATGCGGTCCTGGGTTTCTCCGAGGTAATTTCCACGCGGATGTTCCACGACACGCCCGAGCGCAATTACGAATATGCCGCGCTGATAAATTCGTCGGGCCATCACCTGCTGGCGCTGATCAACGACATTCTCGACCTGGCCAAGATCGAGGCCGGCCGCTGGAAACTGGAAGAAGGCGCGATCGATCTTCACCGCGTGGCCGATGATGCCCTGCAGCTGGTGCAGTGGCGCGCCAAGGATGCCAATGCGAAACTGGAAAACGGCATCGATCCCGAGATGGACATGGTCTATGGCGACGAACGGGCGATCAAGCAGATTCTGCTCAACCTTCTGTCCAATGCGGTGAAATTCACGCCGGAAGAGGGCTGCGTCACGGCCTTCGCCCATCTGGGCAACGATGGCGGCTTGGTGTTCGGGGTCAGCGATACCGGCGTCGGCATCGCGCCGGAGGACCAGCAGCGCGTGTTTGACAGTTTCGGCCAGGGCAAGCACGACGTCGCCATCGCCGACAAGGGCACCGGTCTGGGCCTGGCCATCGTCAAGGGTCTGGTCGAAGCCCATGGCGGTCACGTCTCCCTGGAAAGCGAAGTCGGCAAGGGCACATGCGTTGCCGTGCATCTGCCTGCCAGCCGCGTACGCACGCGCGCGCGCAAGGACAATAGCGAGCTGGCGCACTTCGTCGCTTAGGCGAAGCGCACACAGGTCCGCCTCCCCATCATGCGCGTGAGCGCATTAGAGGGGGAGGTGGTTTCAGCGTGCGAAGCGAAGCTTCGCGAAAGCTGAAACCGGAGGGGGTCATTTTATCAAGACGCTTTGCGTAATGCCTGACGCTCATGCGTCAGGGCGTGCACGAAGGCCAGCTTCTCGATCACCTGCGGCGTCAGCACAAAGGGATAGAGATCCATCAGGCCCATGCTGCGATTCATGCTGTTGGTGGCGAATTCGATCGGCAACCACGCATCGATCAGCTTGTCCATGCGATCGGCCTTGTAAGGATCGAAATCAATCTTGGCCGCCAGAACGCCGCGCGCCCGGCGCGGCTGCACCATCAGGCCGAACGCGCCCGCGGTTTCCAGCGCGTCGACGATGTGGAGATAATGCGCCCAGGTCTCGGCGAAATCCTCCCAGGGATGGGTTGTGGCATAGACACTGACGTGGCGATCCTGCCAGCCCGGCGGCACGCCTTCGGAATAATGCCGCTGGAGCGCCTGGTCATAATCCAGCCGATCATCGCCAAATAACGCGCGGAAGGCATCCAGCCAGCCCGCTTGCGTCGCTACCAGCCGGTCCCAGAAATAGTGGCCGCTCTCGTGGCGCATATGTCCGAGCAGGGTGCGATAGGGCTCGCCCATTTCGCGGCGCACTTTTTCGCGCATCGCGTCATCGGCTTCCTTCAGCGCCAGGGTGATCAAGCCCTTGTCATGGCCGGTCATCACGCCGTGGGCGTGGGTTTCGGGCATGTCGGCCAGGAATTCGAAGGCCAGGCCGTGCTCGGGACTATCGATGCGGTTTTCCAGCGGCAGGCCCAGGCGTAGCAGGGAATAGAACAGCCGGTGCTTGGCGATTTCGATTTTGCCCCAGAGCAGGTCGTTGCCCGGTACCGACAGGTCGGGAATGGTCTTGTTGTGGCGGCAGGCGGCGCAGAAATCCTCCGTCCCGGCGACCGGCACCATCCAGTTGCAGGTATAGGCCTCGTAATTTCTGCAAAATTTATAGGCAACGCCCTGGGACGCCAGCGCCGTCCAGCCCCCATTGTCATTGGGCTCCAAGGCGGAAATCTCCGTCAGATCAGGGATATAGCCCAAGGCCCGGCCGCAGTTTTCGCAGCGGATATTCTCAAAATACAGGAGCTGGCCACAGCCCTGGCAGCTGAACAATTTCATCTTGGTACCCCGGCGATCGCTAGGGAAACGCCGGAATTTTAACCGAGTTCCAATGACATAGCCGCTGCGGCGGCAGGGCGTGATGACGCCCCTTCGCAACTGCGTCATAGTTATTTTTCCAGATCGGATTTCCCATGAGCATCCAGGCGGCCCTGCGCCACGTCACCCGCTATCGCTATGACCGGCCCATCAATCTGGGCGCGCAGACCATCCGTCTGCGCCCTGCGCCGCACACCCGCGCAAAAGTGGTCGCCTACAGTCTGACGGT
>JBBSKJ010000022.1:0-13875 GCA_038256475.1 Micropepsales bacterium
CGTCAAGGGCGCCCTGAAGCCCGGCGGCTACGCCACCTTCCAGACCGGCGTGCCCTTCTACCAGCCCTGGGAGATCACCGAGGCGCTGCAGGAACTGAAGCGCTTTTTCCCCAAGAGCGGCCTGTATCTGAGCGTGGTGCCGACCTATATCGGCGGCTTCATGGCGCTCTCCTGGGCGTGCAAGGGCAGCAAGCCGCTGGGCACCCCCGCCGGGATCAAGAAGGCGGCGGCGGCCTACAAGAAGGCCAGGCTGAAGACCGACTATTACAACCCGGCCATTCACGCCGCGGCCTTCGCCCTGCCCAACTGGATCGCGAAACTCGTTCCGTAATTTTCCCCTCCGCCCTTCGCACCTAATCGGTGCTACGGGCACCTCCCCCGCCTGCGCGCTCACGCGCGCGCAGGGGAGGCGGGCCTGAGCTATGCTGCGGCGATGCGCAACAGACTCATGCTCCAGATCGCTGTCGCCCTTGCCGGCCTGGTGCCGGTGACGGCGGGCGCGGCGGGGACTTTCTGGCCTGAGATTTTCTTCTTCGCCCATCGGCCCAGCGCGCTCACCCACGGCGCCTATCTCAGCGGCCTGCTGCTGGGCATCGGACTGGCGTTCTGGTCCCTGATCCCCACCATCGAACGGCAAAGCCGCGCCATTACCCTCCTGACAGCCATTGTGTTCCTGGGGGGGCTGGCGCGGCTGCTGCTGGCGGCGCAGCTGGGCGCCTGGGGTCCATCCGTCCTGCTGCCGCTGGTCATGGAACTGGTCGTGACGCCCGCTCTGTGCCTTTGGCAGCACCGCGTCGCCCGCTCTTCCCTTTTTAGGCCCGAGTGACCACATTCCGGACAGAAAAACCCGGAACACTCTTCCCATGGCATTGATCGGTCCCGGCGGACGCCCCGTCACCTCCCAGCCCGCCCAGAGCGCGGCCAGCAACAGCCCGCATATCAAGGATACGGGGCTGGCGACATTTGCCGCCGACGTGCTGGCCGCCAGCCGCGAAGTGCCGGTGATCGTGGATTTCTGGGCGCCCTGGTGCGGCCCCTGCAAGACGCTCGGGCCCCAGCTGGAAGCCGCCGTCACGGCCGCGAACGGCGCGGTGAAGATGGTCAAGGTGAACATCGACGAAAATCCCGAGATCGCCCAGCAGTTGCGCATCCAGTCCATCCCCACCGTCTATGCCTTCAAGGATGGCCAGCCGGTGGATGGCTTCATGGGCGCCATCCCGGAAAGCCAGATCAAGACCTTTGTCGCCAACCTGGCCAGCGGCGGCGGCGGTCCTGGCCCTGACCATGATCACGGCCATGGCGGACCGGAACACACCGTTGAGGTGCTGACGGTCGGCGACGAAGCGCTGGCGGCTGGCGACGTCGCCATGGCGGCGCAGGCTTATGGCCATGTGCTGCAGGACGAGCCGGGACATCCCCAGGCCGTGGCGGGACTGGCGCGCGCTTATCTTCAGGGCGGCGATGTCGAGCGCGCCAAGACGACCTTGCAGCTGGTCCGCCCCGATGCGGTGGCCGACGACGCCATCCGCGCGGTGGAAGCCGAGATCAAGCTGCGCGAAAATCCCGCGCCGGAAGCGGCCGAGACGGCGGCGCTGCGCCAGCGGCTGGAAGCGGACCCCAAGGATCATCAGGCGCGCTATGACCTGGCCATGGCGCTGGATGCCGGCGGCGACCGCGAGGCGGCGGTGAACGAATTGCTGGAACTGGTGCGGCGCGACCGCAAGTGGAACGAAGAAGCGGCGCGCAAGCAGCTGGTCGTGCTGTTTGAAGCGATGGGCTTCACCGATCCGCGCGCCGTCGAGGGACGGCGCAAACTGTCGGGGATTCTGTTCTCGTAATGCGGTTATTCTGATGCCAAGACACTATCATTCCTATTCCGACCTGCCGGGGTCGCTGCCGCTGTTTCCGCTGACCGGCGCGGTGCTGTTGCCGCGCGGCGCGCTGCCGCTCAACATCTTCGAGCCGCGCTATCTGGAGATGGTGGATTATGCCCTGACCGGCGACCGGCTGATCGGCATGATCCAGCCCACTGAGCATGAAGACACCGCCCTGACGCCCAAGCTGTCGCAAGTGGGCTGCGTCGGAAAGATCACGTCCTTCCAGGAGACCGACGACAACCGCTACCTGATCACTCTTTCGGGCCTCTGCCGTTTCCGCCTGACCGGCGAAATGGAAACCGCCACGCCCTGGCGCGCGGGCTTTTGCGACTTCGCGCCCTTTGCCGGCGATCTGGCCCAGACCAGCGACGAGGATTTCCCGCGCGACCGGTTGCTGGCGGCGCTGAAGGTTTATCTCTCCAGCCGCGACATGAAAGCGGACTGGAAGAGCGTGATGACGGCGCCCGGCGAGGCGCTGGTCAATGCGCTGGCGATGATGTGCCCCTTCGATCCGGCGGAGAAACAGGCGCTGCTGGAGGCACAGAGCTTTCAGGATCGCGCCTCGACCCTGATGGCGTTGCTGGAAATGGGCGCCGAAGCCGGTCCGACCACTCTAAACTGAGACCCTCATGCTTCGACAGTCGTTAGCGCCAGCGTCGTGCGACCAGCATGAGGATTTCGCTTGCCCTCACCCTGAGCTTGTCGAAGGGTGAACTGATGGAAACCGATCCCAAGCTGCTGGAAATCCTGGTCTGCCCGCGGACCAAGACCACATTGCATTACGACCGCGACAAACAGGAGCTGGTCTCGCGCGCCGCGGGGCTCGCCTATCCCATCCGCGGCGGCGTGCCGATCATGCTGTCGGATGAAGCGCGGCAGTTGACCGACGACGAGCGGCGCTGATGGCCTCGTCCCCTCCTTGGCCAACCGAAGTGCGCCTCAATCCCGGGCGCGACATTCTCAACATTGCCTTCGACAGCGGCGAGAGTTTCGCGCTGCGTGCCGAGTATCTTCGGGTCGAATCGCCCAGCGCTGAAGTGCGCGGCCATGGCGGCGGCCCCCGGCAGATCGTGCTGGGAAAACAGGATGTGAAAATCGCCGGGCTGGAGCCGGTGGGCAACTACGCCCTGCGCATCGGTTTTGACGATGGCCATGACAGCGGGCTGTTCAGCTGGGGCTATCTCCACAAGCTGGGCCGCGAAGAGACGCGAATCTGGAACGAATACACGGCAGCAGCGGCGCGCTAGGCCGCCGCATTGATGCCGCCCAGCAGCAACGCCGTGGCGAAGCGGGTGGCGTCTTCGGCATCCCTGCCCGCCTTGACCTGCTGCGCCAGTTCAAACGCCACGCCCACGATGGAAGACGCCAGCAACCCGGCATCGATGGGGGGGAACACCCCCCGCGCGACCGCTTTTTCCAAATCCTCGCGCAGTTCGGCAAAGCCGGCCAGGACCTCGGGCGAATCCATGCGGAAGCGGCTGGTTTCGGCCACCGCGCCCGCATCCCGGCGCGACAGCACAAAGGCGAAAAAAGCGCGGAAGCCGGACGACAGGAATTCCTCTGGCGTCTCGGCGGCCAGACGGGCCTGGCGGAGCGGTGGGCGGATCGCCAGCGCCGCCTCATCACGCAGCGCCTGATACACTTCCTCCTTGGACTTGAAGTAGTTGTAGAAAGTGCCCGAGGCCAGCGGGGTGGCGCGGATCACGTCACGCACCGTGGCCTTGGCGAAACCCATCTGGGCGAAGACGCTGCGCGCCGCCGAAAGAATGACTTCGCGGTTCTGCGCCTTGGTCAGATCGCGGCGGGAGGCTTTGGGCTCTTCCATCCATTGAACTGTAGCGAATGGTGACGCCGCGTCAATTTTTGCCGCGAACCGCCTCTGTCAAATTCGCGAACCCATCGCGCGCCAGACAGGAAAGCAGATCGCGCTTGATGCGCGCCACCAGCCCCGGCCCCTGAAATACCAGCGCGCTGTAAAGCTGCACCAGCGAGGCTCCGGCGCGGATCTTGGCATAGGCATCCGCGCCCGAAGCGACGCCGCCCACGCCCACCAGTGTCACCGCATCGCCCAGCCGCTGGCGCATTTCTTTCAAGACAGTCGTGGACGCTTCAAACAGCGGCTTGCCGGATAGCCCGCCGGCTTCCTTGGCGTGCTGCGATAGCAGCGCAGGACGGGCGATGGTGGTGTTGGAGACGATCAGACCTTCGATGCCGCTGGCCCGCACCACGTCGGCGATCTCGTCCAGAGCATGACCGTCCAGATCGGGCGCGATCTTGAGCAGCAGCGGCTTGTGACCATGCTTGGCGCGCGCCTCCACCAGACTGGAGAGCAGCCGCGTCAGTTCTTCCTTGTTCTGCAAACCGCGCAGGCCCGGCGTGTTGGGCGAGGAGACATTGACGGTGACGTAATCGGCGAGCGACGCGAGCCGGGCGAAGCCCTGCGCGTAATCGGCAATGCGGTCGGCGCTGTCCTTGTTGGCGCCGATATTGATCCCGACGATGCCGCCTCCCCTGCGCGCTTTCAGGTTGGCGGCGGCGGCCTCCATGCCGCCATTGTTGAAACCCATCCGGTTGATCACCGCCTGATCCTCGCTGAGGCGAAACAGGCGCGGGCGCGGATTGCCCGATTGCGGACGCGGCGTGACGGTGCCGCATTCGACAAAGCCGAAGCCGAACTTCGCCATGTCGTCCGGCACCGCTGCGTCCTTGTCGAAGCCCGCAGCCAGGCCGATGGGGTTGGGAAAGCTGAGGCCGAGGGCTTGGACGCCAAGCCGCGCATCGTCCGGGGTCGGCGAGGGCAGCAGCGGGCTGACCGCGCCCGCCAGCGCCAGCGTCATCTGATGCGCCGTTTCGGCGGGCAGTTGCCGCAGGAGCCGGGTACCGACATCAAACAGGGACAAGCGCGATTCCTCAGGGCGGGGCCCATCTCTAGACGGGCCAAGGGCATCTTTCTATGATAGGAATATTAGCCGCTAAACCCGGTTAGAGTCCTAGCGATGCTCACCCATCCCCAGATTTGGCGCGCCATCGACGCCCTCGCTGCCCGCAATGGCCTGTCGCCATCGGGCTTGGCCAAGCTTGCCAGCCTTGATCCCACCACCTTCAACAAGTCCAAGCGCGGCGCTGACGATGGCAAGCCGCGCTGGCCCTCCACCGAAAGCCTGGCCAAGGTCCTCACCGCCACCGGCACGCACCTTTCCGATTTCGTGGCGCTGGTCAGCGATGGCGGCGCGGTGCGTACCCGCATGGTGCCGCTGATCGGCATGGCGCAGGCGGGCAGGAGCGGATTCTTCGACGATGACGGTTTTCCCGCCGGACCCGGCTGGGAAGATATCGCCTTTCCGGAAAATCCCGACGAACATTGCTATGCGCTGGAGATCACCGGCGAATCCATGCTGCCGGTCTATCGCGACGGCGACCGCATCCTGGTGTCGCCGAACGCCACGGCGCGGCGCGGCGACCGGGTGGTGGTCAAGACCCATGCCGGCGAAGTGATGGCCAAACAGCTTGGCCGCATGACAGCGCAGCGCATCGAACTGAAGAGTTTCAATCTCGCCTTCGAGGATCGCGGCTTTGCGGTAAGCGAGATCGCCTTCATCCACCGCATCATCTGGGCGAGCCAGTAACCAACGGCAGGAGATAGTCATGGGAAAAATCATCGCTGTCCTCTTTTTCGCGCTGGGGCTTATGCCCGCCATGGCCAATCCGGACTTCGATCTGGGACCGGCGATCGGCACCCAGGCCCCTTCCCTCGGCCAGCCGCTGGGTGCGGGGGGCAAACCGCGCACCCTGGACTCGCTGATGGGTGACAAAGGCCTGGTGCTGTTTTTCGTCCGCTCCGCCGCCTGGTGTCCTTACTGCAAGGCGCAGATCATCGATCTGAACAGCGGCATCGGCGAGATCGGCAAGCGGGGTTATCGCCTAGCCGGCATCTCATACGACAAGCCCGAGGTGCACGCAGGGGTTACCGCAGAGCACGGGATCAAATACCCCCTGCTCAGCGATCCGCAATCGGTAGCGATCGATCGCTTCAAGCTGCGCGATCCGCAATACAAGCCCGGCAGCCGCGCTTTTGGCGTGCCACGGCCGATCATCTTCATTCTGGACCGCAAAGGCGTGATCAAGGCCAAGCTTTATGAGCAAACTTACAGGACGCGACCGCCCCTCCCCCTGATACTGGAAGCCCTCGACAAGGTTTCTGCGAAGTAGCGCCGGCGATCACTCGTAGCGATAGGTCAGGTTAACTTTCCAGGGCTGGGCCGCCTGGGCGCGCAGCGCGGTTTCCAGCGAAGCGCGGCTGGTGAAGGTGCAGGTGCCATAGGCGCCCGCGGTCACACCCGGCAGCCTGGCGGCGGCGCTGGTCTTGTCGCAATCGGGGCTGGTCACTTCGGCGCCGGTTTTGGTCAGGCGCATCAACCCGTAATAACGCTCCGACGCCGCCGTTATGCGGTTGCAGTCCTTGCCCGGCTCGCATTTGTCGTCCGCCACCGCTTCGAACACGAAACTGCCTTTGGGCAGGCCTGCCAGGGTGAAGAAGCGCACCACAAAAGCATCGCCGAAATCACTGGTGCCCTTGTCGGCATTGGTCAGCCGGTAACCGCCGCCCTTCTGGCGCGTCAGCACGGCATAGCTGACCTCCTTGGGATTGTCAGGGCTGGTGGAGGAAACCCTGCCCGTGCGCAAAGGCTCAACCGATTGCACATTGCCATACAGCGAGCCTTGCGACTGCCAGCACCCCGCCGTCAGAAAACAGATCGCCAGAAGACCAAGGGCTTTGCGCAAAATATCTCTTCCCTAATCGGGGTAACCCTGAAAGGTCCGCACCTTCGCCTCCAGCGCATCCTGCGCCCCGCGGTTCACCAAACCAAGCAATTCATTGGCCCGGCCCTGCATGGCCTTTTCGTACGTCGTGGCGGGCTGGCTGGCGATCGACGCACGAAGCTCCGCGAGAATCCGGCTGCGGTATTTGTCGGTGTCAAACCCCAGCAACGACAGGGCAATCTGGTAATGCACCGCGACATTGCCCGGCTCCAGTTTCAGGGCACGGTCGAACAGCGCAAGCGCCTGGGCTTCCGTCGCGCCATAGAGCAGCCGCGCCAGATAGGCGCCGCCGCCGCGCACAATCTCGATATTCCAGCCGCCAAGCGCCGACACCGCGAAGGGATTTTTCGGATCGGCCGAAACCGCCGCATCCAGCGCGAGTTTCGATTGCCCGGGCGCATCGCGCAGTCGCGCCTTGACGATCCCGGTGATGCGCGACTGATAGCCCAGCGAAACCGCCAGCCAGACTTGCCCGAAAGCATGGCGCGGGTCGGCCGCCACGGCCTGGCGGGAAAGCGTCTCGGCGCGGGTCAGGCATTCCATGCAGGGCCTGTCACGCAGCACCGCGTCGGCCAGCACGGCGCGGGCGGCAATGGCATAGCCCGGCGCGGTGCGGGCCGCCTCGCCCATCTTCACCGCCTGCTGGTAATCGCCGCGGGCATAGGCCGCGAAAATCTCTTCCGTCGTCGCCGCGTTGGCGGCGGCGGGAAGCAGCAGGAGGAGCGCGAAGAACGCGGCTTTCATTTCAAGAATTCACCCGCCAGCGCAGCTCGGATCATCGCCGCCGTCTTGGCGCAGCCGAACAAGGCGGTGAAGGAGCCGAAGCGCGGCCCTTCGGTCTGGCCCAGCAGCACCTCGTACAAAGCACCGAACCAGGCACGCAGTGGCTCGAAGCCATGCGCCTTGCCGACTTCGTAAATCATATCCTGCACCAGCTTGCCGTCGCGCTGATCGCCCAGCGCGTCGAGGCGGGCCGCCAGGTCTTCCAGCGCGGCGCGTTCCTTGTCGGTGGGGGCGCGGAAAGTCTTCGCCGGCTTCACAAAGTCTTCGTAGTAGCGTAGCGCGAAACCGACCAGCTTTTCCAGACCCGGATTGGCTTCCGGCGAGGCACCCGGCGCATAGGCGCGGATAAAGCCCCACAGCACATCGCGATTGTGGGCATTGGAGGCTGATACCAAATTGAGCAGCAGCGCGAAGCTGGCGGGATAGCGTTCATCCGGCACCTTGCCGCCATGAATGTGCCACACCGGATTTTCCAGCCGCTGTTCTTCGCTGGTCGCGTTGGAGTGATAGGATTCCAGATAGGCGATATATTCGTCCACCGCCTTGGGGATGACGTCGAAATAGAGCCGCTTGGCGGTGCGCGGCTTCTGGTACATGAACAGCGCCAGGCTCTCGGGCGAGCCGTAGCTCAGCCATTGCTCGATGGTGATGCCGTTGCCCTTGGATTTGGAAATCTTCTGCCCGGTATCGTCCAGGAAGAGTTCGAACATATATTGCTCGGGCGGCATGCCCCCTGCGATTCTGCAAATGGCGTCATACAGCTTGGCGCTGGTGAGATGGTCCTTGCCATACATCTCGTAATCCACGCCCAGCGCCGCCCAGCGCATGCCCATATCGGGCTTCCATTGCAGCTTGCAGCGACCGCCGGTGACCGGAACGGTTTCATGGCTGCCATCTTCCTCGACATAGGTGATGGTGCCCGCCGACACATTGTGCGACACGACTTTGGCCAGGAGCACCTTGCCCGAATGCGGACTGACGGGAAGGAATGGCGAATAGGTTTCCTGCCGTTCTTCGCCAAGCGTGGGCAGCATCACCGCCATCACCTTGTCGTAATTCGCCAGAATTTTGAGCAAGGCCTCGTCGAACCGCCCGGACTTGTAGGTGTCAGTCGAGGAATAGAATTCGTAGCGGAATCCGAAATGATCCAGGAAGGCGCGCAGCCGCGCATTCATGTGATGGCCGAAGCTTTCATGGGTGCCGAACGGATCGGGGACCGAGGTGAGCGGCTTGCCCAGATTGGCCGCCAGCATCTCCGGTTGGGGCAGGTTGTCGGGCACCTTGCGAAGGCCGTCCATGTCGTCGGAAAAAGCAATCAGATGGGTGGGGATGTCCGACATGGTCTCAAAGGCATGGCGCACCCAGCTGGTGCGGGCGACCTCGCCGAAGGTGCCGATATGGGGGAGACCGGAAGGGCCATAACCGGTCTCAAACAGCACGCCTTCGACTTTCTTGCCGGCCTTCTTGCGGGCTTCGATGCGGGCCAGAAGCTTGCGGGCCTCCTCAAAAGGCCAGGCTTTCGCGGCAAGCGCCTGATCAGCAATGTTTTTCACGGATACATTCACTCTTCGTTAAGAAGGATTTAAGCGTTTCGAAAGGGCGCGAAAGCTAAGCTGGCGCAAGGATTTTCGCAATGAGCTTGGACCAGCCGCCCCAGGAGAAAAGCGCCGACGCGATGTTCGCCGGGCGCATCGATATCCTGTACGCGCTCGGCCGCCATTACCTCTCCTTGCCCTTCGCCGTGCTCTGTGTGCCGGCCACCCTGTTCGCGGGCAACGCGCCCAGTGTGCTGCCGCTGATGCCGCTGCTGCTGCAGATCACGGTGGTGATCGCCGCCGAGCAACTCACCACCGCCTACAAGAACCGCGCGCCCGGCAGTGACCCGCATTTCTGGGCGCGGCGCTACACGTTTGTTTCGGCCATTTCCGGCGCCACCTGGGGCGCGGCCGCGCTGTTCTGGTTCGTGTGGGATTCCTTTCCCGCCCAAGCCTATCTGTGCCTGGCCTATCTGGGCATGGCGGCGACCGAATTCATCGCCCGCTCGGCGCACCGCCCCGCCTATATCGCCCATACCGTCTTCGCACTGGGTCCGCTGATCGGGCTGTTGCTGTGGCAGGGCGGCCTCTACGCCACCATGGCCGCGGTGCTGGTCGTGCTGTTCGCCGCCGTCCTTGCCAGCTATTGCCATGGCATGGCGCGGCTGCTGGACGAAAGCATCCATCTGCGCAACGAGAACGACATGCTGATCGTGCGGCTGCAAAGCGAGAAGATCGAAGCCGTCCAGGCGCGTGACAGTGCCGAAGCCAGCGCCATGGCCAAGGCCTCCTTTATCGCCAACATCTCCCATGAACTGCGCACGCCGCTGAACGCGCTGCTGGGCATGGCGCAGCTTCTGGAACGCGCCGAACTTCCCAAGCAGCAGGCCGATCATGTGAAGGTGATGCTGCAGGCCGGTCGCGGCCTTCAGACATTGATCGACGATGTCATCGCGCTGACCCGCGATGTTGACGGCCAGCTGGAGGACGAGGATTGCGACCCGGTGCAGGCGGCCCGCGCCGTGGCGCGGCTGCTGCAGCCGCGCGCCTGGGAGAAACGCCTGCACCTGACGCTCAGCGCTGGCGGAAACCTGCCGCGCGTCGCCGCCGATCCGCGAAAAGTTCGCCAGGCATTGCTCAAGCTCACCGACAATGCACTGAAATTCACCGAGCGCGGGTTGGTCGATATCCGGCTCGACGTCACCGAGGACGGCCAGGGCGTGCGCTTCTGCGTCTCCGATACCGGCCTGGGCGTTTCGCCCGAGTCGACGCATTTGCTGTTCAGCCCCTTCTCGCCAGGCGACGTCTCCTACACCCGCAAGGAACAGGGCGCGGGGCTGGGTCTGGCGGTGGCCAAGCGGGTCATCGAACAGGCCGGCGGCACCATCGGCTTTGAGTCCAAGCTGGGCGAAGGCGCGCAGTTCTTCTTCACGCTGCCCGTGTCGGGCGTAGCACCCAGCGCCCAGGCGCGCGCGCGCGATGCCGAAAATCATCAGGCCGCGCCGGGCAAGCTGTCGCTGCTGTTCTTCCTGCGCACCCCCTCGGTGGGGGAAGCGCTGGCCCATCTGGTCGAACCGTTTGGAAACGACGTGGCCCGCGCCATCAGCATGGCCGATGCAGTGGAGCGGGCGGGCAAGGAGAATTTCGACGCCATCATCACCGGCGCCGGCGATGCCGACATGCTGGCCGCCGCCCCGGGCGTGCGCGCCCCGCTTATCGCCGTCCTGCTGCGCGGCGACCGCGCGCCGGCCTCCACCGACACCGTGCTGCGCTGGCCGGTGGAGGCCGACCAGTTCTATCAGGCACTGAACGAAGTCTGCGGCGACCAGCAGTCCGGCGAGCAAAAGGAAAGCGCCGCGGCGGCAGCGATCGATCCGGTGGCCTTCAGCACCCTGGAAAAATCGGTGGGCGTGAAAACACTGGTCGATATCCTGCAATGCTACATCGTCACCGCGGAACAGCTGACCAACGCGCTGTCGGAAGCTTGCAGCGAGGAGAAATGGGATGAGGCCGCGAGGCTGGCGCAGGATATCGTCGGCGCCGCCGGCGGCCTGGGCCTTCTGGCGATCACCCAGGCGGCGCGCAACTTCGCCACCGCCGCCCGGGCCGGCGAGAATCGTCACGAATTGCGCAACGCCGCCCAGCTGGTGGTGGGCGAACATGTTCGCGCCCGGCAGGCACTGATCCATCTTTATCCGGACGTCGCTTAGGGGTCACACAGCCCCGGGGCGCGGACGCGCCCTTTTTATATAATCGCGCCTTCGGCGCGGGCTCCTCGCTTCGCTCCGGGCTGCCCGACGCTCCGTGCATAAAGCATTGGGATTCTGAAGCCGCGCACCGCATATTCGCGCGCCCATGGCCGACTCTCTTTCCGCACTTGTCGCACTGGTTCCCGCGCCGCCCGGCGCGGCGATCGCGCGCGGTGATGGCAAGGCGGAGCGCGCCCAGCTGCGCGATGCCCGCGCTCTGTTTGAAAGCGGCGACGTGCTGGTGGCCCATGCCGGTTTCGTGGCCGGACGGCTGGGGACCCGCGCCGACACGCCTTTGTTCGATGTGCTGGAGCTGTTCGCTTTTGTCCGCCCCGGCATGCCGGTGGTCCCCAGCGCGCTGGGACTGGCGCGGGCGCTGGGACTTTCCATGCCGCACACGCCCGAAGATTGTGCCCAGACACTGCACGCCATCGCGAAAGCGCTTCTGAAAGAAGTGGCGGGATGGCCGCAGGATGTGCGCGATGCACTGGCGCCGCTGGTCGCCACCATGGGCCGCGCCGGCTGGCGCTGGGCCCCCTTGTTGAAGGAAAGCGTGGGCGAGGCGCCGCATGGCTCACCCATCGGGGGGTTGGAAGCCTGGCGCACCCTCCCCGCATGGGAAGACGAGGCGCCGGTGGGCCAGCCGGGATCGCTTCCAGTCGAACCGGCGGAGGCGCGCGCGCGTCTTTCGAGGATGGTCGGCGTGCCGCGCCCCGAACAGGCGGCGTACAGCGATGCCGCCACCTACGCTTTCGGGCCACGCGAACAGGCAGGCAGCCCGCGCATCGCCTTGGTGGAAGCAGGCACCGGCACCGGCAAGACGCTGGGCTATCTGGCGCCCGCCAGCCTGTGGGCGGAAAAGAACGGACCGGGCCTGTGGATCTCCACTTACACCCGAAATCTTCAAAGACAGATCGTACAAGAGATCGCGCATCTATGGCCCGATCCGGTGGAACGCGCGCAAAAAGCGGTGGTGCGCAAGGGCCGCGAAAATTATCTCTGCCTGCTGAACTTCGAGGAAGCCGCCAAGCGCACCGCCCTGGCGCCGGGCCAACGAAGCATCGCGCTGGGACTGATCGCGCGCTGGATTTCCTCACACACCGACGGCGATCTGTCGGGCGTGGGGTTTCCCGCCTTCCTGGCGGCGCACCTGCCGCTCTCCACCGTCACCGACCGGCGCGGCGAATGCATCTATGCCGCCTGCCCGCACTACCGCCTGTGTTTTATCGAGCGCGCCATCCGCAGAGCCCGCCATGCCGACATCGTGGTGGCCAATCATGCGCTGGTGATTGCGCAGGCATCGCAGGACTGGCTGGGCGTCGACGAAACCACCGACACCCCGCCGGAGGAAGACGGACGGCGACTGCGCTATGTTTTCGATGAAGGCCATCATCTGTTCGACGCCGCCGACAGCGGCTTTTCGGCCAGACTGTCAGGACGGGAGATGGCTGAACTTAGGCGCTGGATCAGAGGTCCCGAAGGGCGCGCCCGCACCCGCATGCGCGGGCTGGACGAGCGCCTGAAAGACCTGGTCGCCGACGATGAAGCCGCGCAACATGCGCTGGAAGACGCGGTGCAGGCGGCGTCCGCGCTGGCCGGCGAAGGCTGGACGCAGAGACTGGGGGGCGGGCCGCGCGGCCCCGGCGAAGTCTTCCTCGCATTGGCATACAGCCATGTGCGGGCGCGCAGCCCCGATGCCGACGCCTTCTACAGCCTGGAAGCCGAGCCGCATCCGATGAAGGAAGAACTGCTTGTGGCGGTGCGCGACCTGGCGCGCGGTCTCAAGCGCATTGCCGATCCCCTGACGAATTTGGCGCGGCTGCTGCGCAAGAAGATGGACGACAAGACCGCTACCTTGGAGCCCTACACAAAAGCGCGGCTGGGCGCGGCGGCGCGGGGCGTCGACCGCCGCGCCAAGATCATCCTGCCGGCCTGGATCCAGATGCTGAACACGCTGGAGACCGGCGAGATCGCCGACGAGTTTGTCGACTGGTTCGAACTGTCGCGCGAAGATGGCCGTGACGCCGATGTCGGGCTGGCGCGGCATTGGGTCGATCCCACCGTGCCGCTGGCGGGCGAAGTGCTGGAAGGCGCCCATGGCGCGCTGATCACCTCGGCCACCTTGCGCGATAGTGGCGGCGACAATGATGATCACTGGGCGAGCGCGGAAGTGCGCACTGGTGCGGGTCATTTGCCGATGCCGGCGCGGCGGGCCCATTTCGGTTCGCCGTTCAAATATGAAGACCAGTCGCGCATCTTCGTCGTCACCGATGTGCCGCGCCGCGATCCCGGCGCGCTGGCCGCCGCCTATCGCGAACTGTTCCTGGCGTCGGGCGGCGGGGCGCTGGGCCTGTTCACCGCCGTGCGCGCGCTCAAGGATGTCGCCAGCCGTATCACCGCACCGCTGACGGTGTCCGGGCTGGCGCTTTACGCCCAGCATGTCGACCGGCTGGATACCGGATCACTGGTCGACCTGTTCCGCGCCGAGGAGAATGCCTGTCTTTTGGGGACCGACGCCCTGCGCGATGGCGTGGACGTGCCGGGACGGTCCTTAAGGCTGGTGGTGTTCGACAAGGTGCCCTGGCCCAAGCCGACCATCCTGCACAAGGC
>JBBSKJ010000023.1:0-13457 GCA_038256475.1 Micropepsales bacterium
GGCAGGCAGGTGGACAGGTCGGTGGGCGTCACCCCCGGCTTGTAAGACGGGACAACCTCGCCCAGCGCGGTTGACGGCCTGCTGGCGACGAAATCACCCACCAGTTGCGCCGGCGCGGCATAGGTGCCGCCGCCTGCCGCGAAGGCCGCTTCTTCCCAGCGCCGTTGCAGGGTGATGCCGGCAAGTGGGTGGCCGGGGTAATCTACCCCGGGCGTGATGCCCACCACGATGCCGGCATTGGCATTGCGCTCATTGCGCGAATACTGGCTCATGCCATTGGTGACGACGCGGCCTGGTTCGCTGGCCGCCGCCACAACCGTGCCGCCGGGGCACATGCAGAAGCTGTAAACGTCGCGGCCATTTTTGGCGTGATGCACCAGCTTGTAGTCGGCGGCGCCCAGCTGCGGGATGGAGCGGCCGAAGCGCGCCTTGTCGATCAGCCCTTGCGGATGCTCGATGCGAAAGCCGATGGAAAAGGCTTTGGCCTCGATGGCGACGCCGCGTGCATGCAGCATCTCGAAGGTGTCGCGGGCGCTGTGGCCCAGCGCCAGCACAACATGGCCGGACTCGATTTCCTCGCCCGATTCCAGCCGCACGCCGCGCACGCCGCGATCCGGCGTCAGCAGAAGATCGGTCACCTTGCTTTGGAAGCGATACGCGCCGCCCAGGGCCTCAATGGTTTCGCGCATGGCTTCCACCATGGTGACCAGGCGGAAGGTACCGATATGGGGATGGGCTTCGGTGAGAATTTCCTCCGGCGCGCCCGCCTTGACGAATTCGTGCAGCACCTTGCGGCCCAGATAGCGCGGGTCCTTGATCTGGCTGTAGAGCTTGCCGTCGGAAAAGGTGCCGGCGCCGCCTTCGCCGAACTGGACATTGGATTCGGGGTTCAGTTCCGAGCGCCGCCACAGGCCCCAGGTATCCTTGGTGCGGGCGCGCACTTCCTTGCCGCGCTCCAAGAGGATGGGGCGGAAACCCGATTGCGCCAGGATCAGCGCCGCGAACAGCCCGCAGGGCCCCGCGCCGATCACCAGCGGCCTCTTCAAACGGTCATTGGGGAACGCAGCGGGCGCATGGGCGGCGAACTGGTAGGCCATGTCCGGCGTGGGGCGCGCATCCTTGGGCCCGCGCGCCTCGTCTTTCAGCGTGACGTCGACCGTGTAGATATAGGTGATGGCCTGTTTGTTGCGGGCGTCATGGGCGCGCTTGAATACCTGGAAATCCAGCAAGCTATCGGCCGGGAGCTTAAGCTTTTTCAGAATCGCGGCTTTCAGCGCGGCAGGCGCGTGATCCAGCGGCAACTTTATGTCGGTAAGGCGCAACATAAATGCTCCTATAGCCACAGTGTGAATTGCGCGCCAGTGGCGCCCTGCGCTAAGCCGCTTTGCATGCTGCAAAATCGCGCATGGGTTCCGCAGCAATCACAAATGATTTCGGCTGCGGTTTCGTGTTGACGCTCCGCTGTTCTAGGCGCAGAGTTTTGAGGCCGAGAGAAACGATTGCGACGACGCAGTTACTTCCCAAGGCGCCCATAGCGCGATGATTCAATCGCGATCGATCCGGTGGAGACCGGATTTCCTGGCGCCGGAATGTCGCGCGAGACGCAATTTTTCCTCACGGTGGTGAAACCGCGAACAGGAGGTTCCTAAATGGAAGTGACTCCACCGGAAAGTAAACCGGGCTCCGCCTGACGCGGAGCCAGGGTCCGGCTTAAAACACCGGGCTTCCGCCACAAAGCGAAACGAAAACAAATGGGCGTTAGCCCATATCAAACAGTCCGGCCTGATGTCGGACGAGCAAAGAATGGGTAGGCCCCGTCAGCAATCTGGCGGGGTTTATCTTTTTGGCGCGCCTGCTTTTGCACCGTGAGGGCGTCGCGCGTCGCTGGCCTAGCTTTTCTTTGAGCGCAGCGAATTAGAAAAGCTGGCCCCTCTTCGAGCCCGCTTTAGCGGGCGAGGGAGGCCCTGCGCACGGCACAAATCAGGCGCGCCCGAGGATTCCGAAGGCCTGCACGCGCTGCCCTGAAGCCGCCTATTTGGTGCGAAACGCAAAAACCATGGAGTTGATATAGGCCTTGCCCGGGTCCAGCCGCGCGCTGGGGAAATCTGGGCGGTTGGGGGCGTCGGGGAAGGTGCCGGGCTCCAGGCACAGCGCGTCGCCCTGGCGATAGGCGCGGTTGTTCTTGCCGAAGTAGGTCCCGTCCATGAAGTTGCCGGTATAGAACTGGATGCCCGGCGCGGTGGCGCGCACTTCCATCACCCGTCCTGACACCGGGTCTTCCACGATGGCGGCCGTGCGCATATCGCCCGGCTTGCCGTCGACGATGAAATTGTGGTCATAGCCGCGCCCGATGCGGATCTGGGCATTGCGGGCGTCACGGATGCGCGCGCCGATGGCGGTGGGTTTGCGGAAATCAAACGGCGTGCCCGCCACCGGACGGCGTTCGCCGGAGGGGATCAAGGTGGGATCGGCCGGCGTGAAGCGTTCGGCCTTCAGGGTGACAAGGTGGCCCATCACGTCGCGCGCCGCATTGCCTGACAGGTTGAAATAGGCATGGTTGGTCAGGTTCACCACGGTCGGCTTGCTGGTGGTGGCGCCGTAATCGATGCGCAGCTCGTTCTGTTCGTTCAGCGTATAGGTGACGGTGGCGCGCAGCTGGCCGGGAAAACCTTCCTCGCCATCGGGGCTGACATAGCTCAGCGTCACCCGCGCGTCGGGGCCGCTGGCGGTGTTCTCGATGATCCAGATCCGCTTGTCGAAACCCCTGGGGCCGCCATGCAGCGAGTTGGGACCGTCATTGGCGGTCAGCGCGTAGGTCTTGCCGTCGAGGCTGAATTTCGCCTTGGCGATGCGGTTGGCATAGCGCCCGACCGAGACGCCGAAATAATTGGGCTTGGTGAGATAATCCTGCGCCTTGTCATAGCCCAGGGTGACGTCTTCCCTGCGGCCATTCCTGTCGGGCACGATCACCGCCTGCAGCGTCGCGCCGAGCGTGATAATGCGCGCCGACATGCCCTTGTCATTGGCCAGGGTCACGGATTCAATCTTGGTGCCGTCAGAAAGCGCCCCGAATTCGCCGCGCGTGGCGGTGGCGGCGTGGGCGCCCGTTATGGACAAAGTGGCAAACAGCAGCAGGCAGGCGGCGCTTGTGATTGCGGTCTTCATGATCTCTCCCATGTCCTTTTGCACTCAATATCCCGGCAAACAACGGCCCCGACAAGTGCGCGCGTAGGCAGAGATGCTATAAGGCCGGGTGAATCAGCATATCGCGCATCTGGACCCCAAGCGTCGCATCCTGAAGGATGTGTTCGGTTTTGACGATTTTCGCCCCGGCCAGGCCGCGGCGATGGACACATTGCTGGCCGGTCGCCCTGTGCTGGCGGTGATGCCGACCGGCGCGGGCAAATCGCTCTGCTATCAGGTTCCGGCGCTGGTGCTGGGCGGGTTGACCATCGTGGTCTCGCCGCTGGTGGCGCTGATGCAGGACCAGGTGGCGGCCCTGCGTTTGGCGGGGGTGGCGGCGGACACCATCAACTCGGCGATAGACCGCGACGAGAATATCGCCGCCTGGCGGCGGGTGACGGCGGGCCAGACGCGACTTTTGTATCTGGCGCCCGAGCGGCTGATGACACCGCGCATGCTGGAGGCGCTGGCGGGCCTGGATATCCGCCTGATCGCGGTGGACGAGGCGCATTGCATCTCGCAATGGGGTCCGGCCTTCCGGCCCGAATATGAACAGCTGTCGCGGCTGCGTGATCTTTTTCCCAAGGCGCCGATCATTGCCCTGACGGCGACGGCGGACGAAGCCACGCGCCGCGACATCGCGGCCCGGCTGTTCGCCGGCAAGGTCGAAACGCTGGTGCTGGGGTTCGACCGGCCCAACATCAAGCTCAGCGTTGCGGCAAGGGGTGACGGCCCGCGCCAGCTGCTGGATTTCGTCAAGCGCCATGCCGGGCGCAGCGGCATCGTCTATTGCCTGTCGCGCAAGAAGACCGAAGAGACGGCGGCCGCGCTGGAAAAGGGCGGCGTCAAGGCGCTGGCCTATCATGCCGGCATGACCAAGGAGGCGCGTGACGCCAACCAGAACAGCTTCATGACCGAGGCTGGTGTGGTGATGGTGGCGACCATCGCCTTTGGCATGGGCATCGACAAGCCCGATGTCGCCTATGTTTTTCACACCGATCTGCCGGGCAATCTGGAAGCCTATTACCAGGAGATCGGGCGCGCGGGCCGCGACGGCCGCGCCGCAGAGGCGCATATGCTGTTCGGATCGGGCGACATTCGCATGCGGCGCATGTTCATCGATGGCGAGGATGCCAGCGACGAGCACAAGCGGCGCGCCCATGGCCGCCTTGGCACCCTGATCGGCTATTGCGAGGCGGTGCAGTGTCGCCGCCAGATCCTGCTCCAGTATTTCGGCGAGGCGGCCGAGCCTTGCGGCAATTGCGACAATTGCCTGGATACCGCCCCGCTCAGCGACGGCACGGCGCAGGCGCAAGTTATTCTGGCGGCGGTGCTGGAATCGGGTGAGCGTTTCGGCGCCACCCATGTCATCGACATCCTGCGCGGCGCCAAGACGCAGAAGATCAAGGAACGGGGCCATGACGGCCTGGCCTGTTTTGGCAGCGGGGCGGCGCGCAAGAAGGACGAATGGCAGTCGCTGATCCGCCAGATGGTGGCGGCGGATTTCCTGAAAGCCGACGATCATGGCGGGCTCGCCATTACCGAACGGGGCGAGGATCTGCGCCGCGGCACCAGTGTTTTCCATTTCCGCGCGGCGCCGGCGCGCGCCAAGGTCCGCGCCGATGTGGCGGCGGCGGGCGAGGGCGGCGATCCGGACCTGCTGGCGGCGCTGAAGGCTGTGCGCATGCGGCTGGCGCGCGAACGAAAGGTGCCGGCCTATGTGATCTTTTCCGACCGCACGCTGATCGACATGACGGCGATCCAGCCGCGCAACCTGGAAGAGTTCGCGCTGGTGAACGGCGTGGGCGCCGCCAAGCTGAAAGATTTCGGCAAGGTGTTTCTGGCCGCGATTGTGGAGCATGGCCGGTCGGCGTGAAAGCCACGGCCGGGCGATCAGCAGCACGGCGAGATCAGCTTGCGCAGTTGCCCATGGTGGCACTGCCGCTGAAGCTTCGCACCCCGAAATTTATCGGCAGGTCCCCCTCAACCCGATCGACCTGCATCCGGTCGGGAATTGGCGGCAGGGGCTGGGCCTTGCGCATGATATCGGTGGCGGCCTTGTCGAGCATGGCATTGCCGGAGGACTTGCGTATCTCCAGCCGGTCGATCCGGCCATTGCGCCGCACTGCGAAGCGCATTGTCACCACACCGGTGGTGCGCGTAGCCAGCGCCGGCGGCGGATAATAAAAGAACTGGCGCACCCGCTCGCTCACCGCGCGCATCCATACCGGATCCAGGCAGCCGGCCGTCCCAGCCCCGCTCCCGCCGGTGCCGTTACCTGAAGCGGCTTGTCCCATGGGGCCCTCGCCGGCCGTGCCGCCGGTCAGGGGCGAGGACTTTGCCGCCGAGGCGGCAAGCGGCGCGGGCGCTTGCGGCGGCGCGCCCGAGGCGATGGTGAAGACCGGCGGCGCGGCTGTTTCGGCACGGGGGCGGATCAGGTTGGCGATAGGAGGCGGAATTGCCTCAACCCGCTTCCTGGGCACATCCCGCAGCAGGCTGGCCGAAACTTCGGGTGTTGGTGGGTTGACCGGCACCACCCGGGAGGCGTGCCAGACAAGAAGCGCAACAAGCGCATAGAGACAGGCCGTCAGCAGCCCTGAGGTCACGCGGCTGGAGGTATCGCTTCGTAGGGATGTGGGGCTGCGCGAAAATTCCGACAGCGTACTGCTCACGGCGGTGCTGCCGCCTGAAACAGGTAGTCGCGCCACTTGGCTTTGTACCAGTCCCAATAGCTGCCCTTGGCGCATGCTATGGCCGGCAGATGAATGTCGGAACGCTCAAGATCGCGATAGCAGGCGACCGCGCTCGGGTCACCGGACGCTGCGTCCGTCGGCGAGAAGTTGGTGGGCGCGCGGGCGGCCGTCTCCAGCGCCGGTGCGGCCAGAGCGAGATTTTCCACGATCGTGTTCTGCACACACAGCTCGATGCCAAGCGTGCGGGCGAGTGTGTCCAGCTCCGGTGGCTGGCAGACCACGTAGCTTGTAAAGGCGGGGACGGGCGCGGTGGGCGGATCGGCACTGACAAGCATGGCCTTCTCAGCGATCAGATAGAGCGCGTAAAATTCGGCATTGCGATCTTCCTCCGCGCTTTTGAAGGCCGCCGCAATCGTGACACGCCTTCCGGCAATCATCTGCTCGGCGTCGGCGGGATTGCTGAACTCGACATTCACCAGCACGTTGTCGCTTTGCCCCGGGCCGCAAAACCTCTGCTCCACCAGGAGCAAACGCTTCGACACGACACGGCCTGTCACTTTTCCGTTCAGGCAGTCGCGCCGTTTGAGGGGGTTGAGCGAACTGAAGCGGCCGCTGACGCTCTGGAAGGGCGTGGGCACAGCCGTTACCGGGGCGAAGGCAACCGGTCCGCCGGGCGCCTGGGCCAGCGCCACGAAAGGGAACGGCATGAGCAGAACAGCGATGGCGAGAAGGAATTTAATGGCTGCCTCCTGGATGCATGCGTTCATAGGGAACGATGTGGTGCGAGGCCGGGTTCCGACGGTCGGCCGGTTCGGGCTAAGCGACTGGAGTATCGAACTGTTTTGACAAATGGCGAGCCGGGGCAATCCGAGGCCGAAGCGGCAACTGGGCCTGGCTAAGGTTCGCAACGGTCCCCATAGCTTGCTTTATTGCTCCTGGCTTACTTAGGCCCGCTGGCTTAGCTCTGCTGGCTGAATTGGCGGAACAGGTTCTGCACATTGTCCCAGCGGATTGCCGCCATGAACGCATCGACATAGCCGCCCGCACTGGCCCCATAGTCCATGTGGTAAGAGTGCTCATACATATCCAGCGCCAGGATGGGGCGTCCGCCGGCCACATTGTTGCTGTGATCGGCAGCCCACTGATTGACCAGGCGCTTGTCGCGCGGTGAATAGGTCAGGAGTACCCAGCCGGAACCACCGCCTTGCGCTTTGCCCATCGCGGAAAATTCCGCGCGCCAGCGTTCCAGGCTGCCGAAATCGCGTGCGATGGCGTCGGCCAGCGCGCCGGTCGGGCTTCCCCCGGCTCCCAGGCTGTCGAAATACAGTTCGTGGAGAATCATGGAGTTCATCGCGATCAGCTCTTCGCGCTTCAGGCCGTTGATCAGGAACACCGGCGCCTTGGCAAAATCGGTCTCCGCCACCTGCGCGCCGATGGCGTTCAGCCGTCGTACTGCGCCGGCATAGTTATTGTCGTGATGGCTCACCAAAATCTTCTCTGACAGGCCCTTGATGCTTTTGGGATCGAAGGGCAACGGTTTGACCGTGTAGGCGGGCTTGGGTCCGGCTGCGGCTTGCGCTTGGGCGGATTGGCTCAGGGTCATGGCGGCGGCCGAAGCCAGCACGGCTCCTTCCACGAATTGGCGACGATTGGTCATGGGTATCTCCTGTTAAATGACAAAACGAAAAAGCACGCCCGCAAGACAGCTTGCGAGCAGCACGGGAACAACGCCCATCTTGAAACGGAAAAGAGCAACCACCGCGCAGCCCGCAATGACAAGTGCGGCAACGTCCAGGCTTTGCGCCAGGGGAACATCCATCGTGATGCCCAGCGCGCTCAGGGTTTGCGTCTGGTTGAACAGGGTGTGGAGCCCCAGCCAGACGGCGAGATTGAGGATCACCCCGACCACTGCCGCCGTGATCGCCGACAGCGCCGCATTCAGGGCTCTGTTTCCGATCAGCGCTTCGACATAGGGACCGCCGAGAAAAATCCAAAGAAAGGACGGGACGAAGGTGGACCACATGGCAAGGAAGCCACCGAGTGTCCCTGCCAGGATCGGGTCCAGCGCGCCCGGCTGGCGTGCTGCCGCCAGAAAACCCACAAACTGGACCACGCTGATCAGCGGGCCGGGCGTGGTTTCGGCAAAGCCCAGGCCCACCAGCATCTCATCGGGCTTGAGCCAGTGGTAATTCTCCACCGCCTGCTGCGCCATGTAAGCGAGCACGGCATAGGCCCCCCCGAAGGTCACGACCGCCATCTGACTGTTGAAGGCGGCAATGGCGGTAAAGACGTTATCGGGACCAAGGAAGACCAGGAGAAGCGCAAACGGCCCAAGCCAGAGCAGCAGTCCGGCCAACGCTATTTTGGACAACCGGGAAAGAGAGGGGCGCACATGATCGGGAATGGCGCGCGCAAACTGCGCATCAATCAGGCCAGCATCCGTTCCATCGCCGCTCTGCGCGCCATGGCCGCTGCCCTGGAAAATCCGTGGAAAGGATCGCTGCCCGAAATAGCCCGCCAAGGCCGCAGCCAGGATGACCAACGGAAAAGGCATGGCGAAGACAAATATGGCGGCGAAGGCCAGGGCCGCGATCACCAGATGTGCCCGGCTCTTTAGCGCCTTTTTTGCGATCCTGACCACGGCGTGCAGCACGATTGCAAGAACAGCGGCCTTGAGGCCGAAGAAGATCGAAGCGACAAGCGCAACCTGACCATAGGAAAAATAGATCCAGCTCAGAACTCCGAGCGAGAAAAGCCCGGGCAGGATGAACAGGGTACCCGACACAATCCCGCCGCCGATGCGATGCATCAGCCAGCCGATATAGACCACCAACTGCTGGGCTTCGGGGCCGGGAAGCAGCATGCAGTAGTTCAGCGCATGCAAAAACCGCCGCTCGCTGATCCACTTCTTTTCCTCGACCAGGATGCGGTGCATCACCGCGATCTGTCCCGCGGGGCCGCCAAAACTCAGAAGCGCCACGCGCGCCCAAGTCCCAACCGCTTCGCGAAACGGAATCATCGGCGCGTTTTCGGTCGGTGGACCGTGCAAAAATTCCTCCGCCGCTGGTGTCAGAGATAGGGAGTCTTGATACTCATACTTCGGGCTGTCAAACGGATGATATGACTGTATCAACACGGAGGCGCAGCCTTCAAACGACAGCCAATAGCTGGGGCTGGCGTCGGTGGCGGCTAGTGAGCAGGTTGCTTGCTGCTCTCTTTGACCCGGTTTGGCGCTCCAACGCTTCGTCTAATGCCACTCATGATAAAGTGTACATTGATCGAAGGTCGAATTGCTGTTTTCCCTCGATTAAACGCCTTGGGCCTTATGGTCGAGTTCGAGCTTCATCCTGGAGATTATAGCGTCGAAGCTGTAAGGCTTGGAAAAGAAAGGCAGGTCGGGAACCTGACCTTCTCTAATTTGCGCCTTGCCTATCTGTCCTGAAGCAATGATGACCGGAATGGTTGGGCAGTGTTGCTTTACCCATGCGCCAAGGCCGATGCCATCCACCGTGCCGGGCATGTGAACGTCTGTGAAAACAAGATCGATTTTCGAGATGCCGCCGGATAGCAGACTGACGGCCTCTTCACCACTGGCAGCTTCAACGACCTGGAAGCCTTCCAATTCCAGTAAGGATGCAACAGCGCTTCGCAACAACGGTTCGTCTTCGACGACCATTACGCAAGGCAATTGCGTCCCGTTTTCCCGAGTTTTTTGATGCATCTTTGGCCCGCTTCTGGAGCGGTAACTGGAAAACGCTCCATTTGTTCCCGGCAGTCGCAACCATTTTTGAAATCAGCCAATTTCGCTCGCTGCCGATAACTCAAGCTTCGGAGCCTGTGGCAGAGCATGAACGTTGCTGATGAATGACCGCTTTTGTGCATAGCGGACTGTCCGCAAGCGGACATTCCGACAGGCATTACGAGATAGTCGCGAACAGCCGTTGGCACAAGGTCGCGGTAAGACTTGTGACGCTTTAACAAATGTTAATCGGGAAAAGCCTGGGAATAGCTATGTAGGAAGGCGCTCCGCAAAATCTGCGGTTAGCTGGGGTCGGCGATGGAAAATGCTCTTGTCAGAAAACTTGAAGGTTACATTCCTCTGGGCGCAGAGGATAAACGCCTGCTCAATTCTGTTATCAAGAACATAAGACATGTGCCTGCGCATACTGACATTGCGACGGAGGGGGACAAGCCCACCTCTGTCCACCTGATCTTGGAAGGGTTCGCCTGTCGGTGCAAGTCCACCGCAGAGGGGAGTCGCCAAATCATGGCCTATCTCCTGCCCGGTGATTTTTGCGACATGCATGTGGTCGTGCTCAAGCAGATGGATCATAGCATTACGACGATCTCCCCCTGCTCGGTTGTTGATATCCCCAGAGATAAAATTCTGGAGCTTTTGCGAAGCCCGACGCTTTCGCTGGCCCTTTGGTGCTGCGCGCTTGTGGATGCTGCCGTGTTGCGGGAGTGGCTTGTGAATGTCGGACAAAGGCGGGCCGCGCAACGGCTGGCCCATGTTCTTTGCGAACTGCTGCTGCGGCTGCGTATCGTCGGCCTGGCGGACAAAAGCTATGACTTGCCGCTGGCCCAGATGGACCTTGCCGATACAATCGGGGTTTCCAATGTGCATTTAAACAGGGTGTTGCAGGAGCTTCGGCGCGAAGACCTGATTTCGTGGAAGGACGCTCTGCTTACCATCCCGGACATTGACCGGCTCATGACCTATAGCGGCTTCAATCCCAGCTACCTCCACCTCGGCAGGCAGGGTGCGGACCCGGCTGCCAAGACTAGGTAGCGTGTTCAACTGCGGAAAAGGTCAGCGTGAACAAACGCCTTTTTTCATGGTCGATGACTTCCAGCCGCCAGAGAGGCTCTTCCCAGAATTTCTCGGCTATCTCCTTAATGAGCTCCCCGCACAGGCGCACCGCCTCTGCCTGGGCGGCGTAGATATCGGGAAGCTCTGAACCCTCACTGTCGGAACCGGAAGAGTGGTGCAGGACGTTGAAGAAATACCGGGGCACAACTGATCCTGTGTTTAGGGCGGGGATACCTCATAGCTCCAAAACATCGCAGCAGTCTGTGGTGCAGACCACCAACGAACCCAAGAGAAGTTGGAAGGATCGGTGACGAGTTCTTCGGGGTGTGCGGGGCTTCTACGAAATCAACGCAAATTGGGAGCTCCCCGCAGCAAGTACGCCCTGATGGCCTCAACCTCTTCTTCATTCAGGAAAGCTGCAAAGCTTGTCATGCCCCGGCTCTCCAAGACGCCTTCGAGAACAACGCGTTTGAAACCAGTTCTCGACGCAAGAACGGGAGAACGGCGCAAGTCCGGATAAATGAAGTTCTGACCGTGGCAGAACCTGCAGTATCTGTTGTAAAACACATCCCCAGCCAAAGCGTCTCCTGTAGAGGCCTCTACCTTGGAGACATCCAACTCCGTTCGATTTGTTCGGGCGTGATCTGGCGCGATTTCCTTTCCGTCCAGCTTGAACACCAACAATCTTCCAGGCACCGGCGTGTCCGTTCGTGTGGAATATCCCTGCCCGTTGCCGCCTCCATTTCCCACCATCAGCGCCACATACTGAACGCCGTCCAATGCATAAGTTATCGGTGCCGCGATCGCGGATGCGCCGAGCCGATAAC
Organism: Micropepsales bacterium; assembly: GCA_038256475.1. GTDB lineage: Bacteria > Pseudomonadota > Alphaproteobacteria > Micropepsales > Micropepsaceae > Rhizomicrobium. The sequence continues at coordinate 11,517 of JBBSKJ010000023.1, forward strand.
TCCAAACCTCCCTGCCGCTCGCCGCGTCATAGGCTTTCAGGTCATGCTTGACGCTTTGGAAGACAAGGCTGCCCGCGGTGGTCAAAACACCACCCATGCCCCATTCAGGGTCCGAGTACTTCACAGTCCAGCGGGCTTTACGCGCGGCCGGATCCCACGCAATCAGCTCGCCACTGGAAACAGAAGGCAACGGGTCGCCTGAGGCTGCAGCTCTGGCTCGTTGCAAGGCACCCGGTGCGGCATGCTTTCCCGGCGCTACGCCTTGGACGCCGACACCCCGGTTTTGGGTGCCGGGAATGTGCCTGTAGTCCCCAGGATTTGTCGGCGAGACAAAGTTTCCGGTGACATTAAGCGCGGGAATATACACCAAACCCTCGTTTGGATTGAACGCCATCGATTTCCAGCTGTGCGCCCCGGGCGGACCGGGATTCTGGCGACTGTTCCCGCCGGCGCCCCACCGAACGCCGATACGCTCAACGGGTCTGCCCGTGTGAAGGTCAACGCCATGCGCCCAGTCAACCCACGGAGCCAATTTGTCGGCTGACAACAACTCGCCAGTCCTGGCATCAAGCACATAAAAAAAGCCATTCTTGGGCGCCTGCATCACGACATGCCGTTTGGCGCCGTTGATGACTATGTCCGCGATCATAATGGGCTGCGTTGCGGTATAATCCCACGTATCTCCGGGCGTGGTTTGGTAGTGCCAGACGTATTTTCCCGTCTCAGGATTCACAGCCACTATCGAAGATAGAAACAGATTGTCCCCTCTGCCTTGAGATCGGATGTAGTGATTCCAGGGCGCGCCATTCCCTGTGCCTATCAAGAGATTGTTGGTGTCGGGATCGTAGGTAATCGCATCCCAAGCGGTGCCGCCTCCACCAGATGTTTTCCAAACATCACCGAACCACGTCGCGTTGGCGGTCTTGGCGAATACTTCATCAGACGCGGCGCCATCTGGTTTGCCTTCCGGGTTTGGCGTGAAATAGAACCGCCAGGCTTGCTTTCCGGTCTGAGCGTCGTAAGCAGAAACATAGCCTCTGACGCCATACTCCGAACCGCCATTGCCAATGATGACTTTGCCTTTTATGACCCGAGGCGCTCCCGTGATCGTGTAAGGCAGTGCTGGGTCCGTGGTTTGTACGGACCATATTGTTTTTCCATTCCTTCTATCCAAAGCGATCAATCGGCCGTCCAGCGTGCCAACGAAAACCCGATCATTCCATAGCGCGGCACCTCGGTTGACCACGTCGCAGCATGCCGTAAGTGCCGTCGTTCCAGAAACTTTGGGATCGAAGGTCCAATGCTGACGGCCCGTCCGGGCGTCGAACGCATAGACTTTTGACCATGCTGTTGTCGTGTAAATTACGCCATCGGCAACCAGTGGTGTCGCTTCCTGACCACGACTGGTGTCGAACTGAACCCACCAGGCGAGGCCCAATGCTCCAATGGTGGATTGATTGATCTGCCGGAGGGGGCTGAAGCGTTGCTCCGAGTAAGTCCGGCCGTAAGTTAGCCAGTCGCTGCTCTCGTCCCCTTTTAACAGGCGGTTGTGGTCGACGGGATGGTAGGCGTCCACTTGAGCAGAGGATGCATTCGCAAATATTAGAACAAGCGCCGGGAAGATGAATCGGCCAAAATGCTTCCTTAGCTGTAGGTACGCGCCGCCCGCCGACATGTCACACTCCCCATTCACCAGCCAGTTGACCTTAACAGATGAAGTATTCAGGTGGACCATTTCGAGCGACGAACGCCCGGAGCCTAAGCGAAGGGCCCGGAAAACCGATCCGGCTCCGCCATCCTTGCTTCGCGCGCTGGTGGAAAGTTGGTGCCTGCTTCGTGGAGCAAGGATGGCGGAGCCGGAGGGACTACCCTGTTCATGTCAAAACAACGGCTTAGGTTGGCTAACCCTCGGAATGGCTCCCTTTAGCTTTCAATAGCTTA
>JBBSKJ010000024.1:0-13278 GCA_038256475.1 Micropepsales bacterium
AGGATCGGGCGGCGCGCGAATTCACGCCCAGTTGCTTCATGAACGCTTGGGGTGGCGGGCAGTCAGAAACGGGCTGCATGATGGGCCAGACGCTGGCGGAAAGTCAGCGCGCCCAGCAAGCGCGGAAAGAATATGCCTTCGACAAGGCGCGCCGCAATGCGCCGCCGCCGCCGCCAAAACCCATCTGGGTCGGCGTACCGCCCAAACGCTAGCGCGTCAGCTGCGCCGCCTGCAGCATCGCGCGGGTATAGGCCGCGTGATAGGCCCAGGCGGCGTAGCTGTTGAGGTTGGGGTCGGTGTCGGCGGCGAGGCGGGTGCCGCGTTCGCCGGCCGGGTCGCGCAGCTTTTCCGTCACGCCGTCATTCACGTTCAGCCCGCGGGCATGTTCGGGATGGACCATGCGGGGATATTTAAGCCGCACCAGTTCCTTCATCACCGCCAGCATGTCGACCATGCCATTGTCGGGCCAGACTTCGGTGTAATCGTAGATGGGCTTGCGCACCACCACATTGCGGTAATGGCAGTGCGAGATGCGGTCGCGCTCGCCCAGCCAGCGGGCCACCGCCACCGGGTCTTCGCCGATCTCGAACGACACGCCGCAATCGTAGGTCAGGCCGTTGCTGGGCGAATTGACCAGCCCGATCAGCTGCTTCCAGTCATTGAAGGTGGTCATGATCTGGGCCGAGCCGCGCGACACCGGCGCGGGCGGATCGTTGGGATGCAGCGACAGGCGCACATTGACGCTTTCGGCCACCGGCACCACGGCCTTGAGGAAAAACTCCAGGTTGGTCCATAGCCGGTCGGCGCTGACGCGGCCGGTTTCGGGCAATGGCGGCAGGTCTTTGACCCGGTCGTAATGGAAGCTTTCCACCACCGCGCCGCCGCGCGTGGGATCGGGGGCGTGGAAATAGCCTTCCTCCAGCCGGTGGGCGTAGAAATTGTATTCCACCACCGGAATGCCGGCGGCGCCCGCGGCGCGGATCGCGTTCTTCACCACCTCGATGGACCCGGGGCGGCCGGGCCTCCCCAAGATAATGTCGCGCATGATTTCGCGCGCGGGGCCCACATAGGGCAGCACGATGTCGCCGGGCGTCAGTTCGTTGGCTTTCAGCAGCGCGACGCGGGCCTTGAGGTCATCGGCGTTCCAGGGGAAGCCGGAATTGCCCATGATCACATGGGTGATGCCGATCTGGCGGAAGCGTTTGAGCCCGCGCGGGTTCATCTCGCTGTCGACCACGGGCCCCAGGCAGATCTTGGGCGTGTCGAGGCCCTCGTTCGGCATATAGGCATGGGCGGCTGACGACAGCGCGGGCAAGGCGAGCGTGGCGCCGGAAGCGGCCAGCATGGCGCGGCGGCTGAAATGGGTTTTCCCGGTCATGCGTCCCTCTTTATATACAGGCATTATATAGCCGCATTCAGCCATAGCGGTGGGCGCGGGGCAACATGCGATCAGTGGTCGTAGCTGATCACCCGCGTGATCTTCCACGCGCCGTCTTTCTTTTGCCAGATATGGATGAAGCGCGCCTGGCCGATATTGCCGGGCTCCTGCGGGTGCAGGAAACGGTGGGTGCCGACCTGGATCGCGCCGTAATCGGGCAGGGGATAGACCTCCAGCGAGCCGGGCACCAGTTCGCGCACCATCTTGCCGCAGATGTTGCTTTTGGTCTTGGCCAGCAGATCGGCCTTGCCGACCGAAAGCCCCGACCGGTCGTGATAGAATTCCAGATCGTCGGCGAAGAACGTCCCGAAGGTTTCAAGATCGCAGCGGTTGGAAGCGGCGAACAGCGCCGCATCGGCGGCCTTGATCTCGTCGAACAGCGGGCCCGCATCGGACGCGGCAAGCGCCGCACCGGGGGTCAGCAACGCCAACGCAAATATCATCGCACGCATGATCTGTTTCGCCTTTCGGGTGGCAGGGGATGGTCCTGTTTGTGTCTTGGCTATGCTTGCCGCGAAAGTTCCATTTTTACCATGCCGCTGCTCCAATTCGCCCAGCATTTCTGCGGCCTGGCGCAGGTTCCCAGCGGAGGTCCGCACGCTTAAGCCTATCGTTACGTCTGAAAGCCCAGAGTCGGCGCCCATCCCAGACATAGGGCCTCTTCAGAACAGTGAAGCGTTTTCGATCCATTGCGGTGCTGCTTGCGGTGGTGACCGGGCTGCTGGTCATCCTGCTGGTGTCGGTCTTCGCCACCGCGGCGATGAATGCCTATACCCGCAAGCAGGAAGCCAACCATACGCTGATGGTTGTCCGTCGCACGACCGAGGCCTTGCTTCTCAGGGAGACTGTGCGGATCGAGCTGGGAGTGATCGATATGGCGCTTCAGGCGCGCGAGCCCGCAAGCAACGAGGCCATCACACACATCCGGGCACTTCATACCCGCTCGGAAAAAGCATTGTCCGCTCTGAGTAGGGAGCGCAGCGCAATTGCCAAGTTGCGCGAAAGGATGGCCGCGGTGCAAAACAGGCGTGCTGTCGCCAACAAATTGTTCCCACAGGTGATGGCGTCCATCCATCTGGCCGGGGACGCGCGGCCAAAAGCGCTAATCGCGGTCTGGCGCAAAAACGTCATTGCCATGCTGATCGCAGTTGACGACTGGTCGAATGATCATTCGGATGCCAGCGTGAATGCGGATTCCTTCATCGACGAAATGATGCGCATAAACGCCCTGGCCTGGAATATGCGGTCGATTGCCGGAGCCGACCGCCGCAATATCGGCATCGCCATCCAGGAGGCTCGCCCGCTCTCGATAGAGCAGCGTGAGGCATTCGCCGATGCAGGAGGCAGGATTGGCGCCCTGTGGACGCAGATCGAGAACATCGAACGCGTGCACCCATTCCAGCCCAGGCTGAAGGCATCCTTCGAAAACGCGCGCCGCGTCTATCTGGCCGATTTCCAGAGACTGCGCAAAAGCATCATCGTCCGGCTGACGCATGGCGAAAAGGTGGCGATCCCGGGCCAGGAATGGCTACGCCTGTCCAATCCCGGGCTGACCAGCATCATCGCAATATCCAAGGATGCGCTGGCGATAACAGAATGGCACGCGGCCAGGTTGGCCAAGGTTGCGAACCGGAATTTCCAGATTGCGGTTGGCCTGATGCTGACATCGATCCTCCTGGCATCGTCCGCGATGGCGTATGTGATGTGGCGGGTCATTGTGCCGCTCAAGACCATCACCGGGACCATGGAGTCCATCGCCGGCGGGGAGCTGACCCGGCAAATTCCGTTCGACCACCGCCAGGATGAAATCGGGCAGTTCGCGCACGCGCTGCGCATGTTCCGCGACAGCGCGGTGCAGCAACAGCGCCTGGAGACGGAGTCGCTCAGAAACCTGGCGGCCCGGGATGCGGCGGAGACCTCCAACCGGTTGAAGTCGGTATTTCTTACCAATATGAGTCACGAGCTGCGCACGCCGCTGAACGCGATCCTGGGTTTCTCCGAGATGATCGAGAGCGAGATACTGGGGCCCGGACGGCCCGAGTATCGGGCCTATGCCACGGACATTCATTCGGCGGGCGCGCATTTGCTGTCGCTGATCAACGACATCCTCGACCTTTCCAAGGCGGAAGCCGGCCAGCTGGAGCTGCGGTGTGAAACCTTTGACATGGCCGAACTGATCGAGGAATGCGTGCGGCTGGTGGGCGGCCGGGCGGCGAAGCAGGACCTGCGCATCGCGGTTGCGATGAATGAACTGCCGCCGCTGTTCGCCGATCGGTTGAGGGTCAAGCAGGTCCTGCTGAATCTTTTGTCCAACGCCGTCAAGTTCACCCCGGAAGGCGGCCAGGTGTCGGTGGATGCCGCCTGCGCGGATGGACAGATGCGCGTTCATGTCTGCGACACGGGCATCGGCATCGCGCAGGAGATGATCCCGCTGGCCTTCGAGCCGTTCCGGCAGGTGGACTCGGCCCTGTCGCGCAAGTTCGAGGGAACGGGCCTGGGCCTTTCCCTGGTGCGGACATTCATGACGCTGCACGATGGCGGCGTGACGATCGAAAGCGCCCTGGGCCAGGGGACCACGGCGTCGATCTGGTTTCCCCGGTCGCGCTGCATGGATGTTGCGGCAGCAAGCCCGATGTGCGTGGCGTCCTGAGCTAAACGGGCAGGATCAGCGACACCACAAGGGATGTGAGCACCAGCGCTACGCCGATCGCGAAGAGCTTGATGCCTTTCATGGGGCCTTCGCCGCGCCAGGCTTCCTGGCGCACGTCGTTTTCGCCCTGGCGCGCGGCGCGGCCGTTTTCGCGGATGAAGTGGAAGCCGAAGAACATCACCCCGGCAAAGCCGAAGGCGACACCGACAAATTTCAGGAAGGTGGACAGGGCGGAAGCCGCGAAGAAGACATATTGCATCCAGCCCTTGTAGCATCATTGCCGCCGCACAAGGGCGCTATCGGCGGATGCGGAACTAGCTGGATTGGGGCGTTTGCCGGGCGGAAATCGCCTGTGCCCGGGCAAATACCGTCTCGACCAGCCGCTCGCCGTCAAAGATTTCCACGCTGATGTAGCTGTCCTGCATAGTGTCGCTGGCTTTGCGGACGGCTTCCTCATCCGTGTCACATTGCATGATGGTGGTGCGGACCGCGCTGCCCGATTTGCTTGCATAACGAAAGCGATAAACAGCCATGAAAGACCCCGCGATTTTTCGCCCATGATCGGGCAGGCGGGTTATGCGGGTGGGGTGATGAACCTCGAATGAATAGGGGCATGAATGGCGCGAACGGGGGCGAAAGCGGCTAGTGCGACGCAGGGGCAGCGGCTATCATCTGCCCCAATAAGAACAACTTTCAGGGGGCACGCATGTTTTCCATAAAGCGCATTTTTCCGGTTCTGATCGGCGCCGCCGCATCGGCCATTGGCCTGAGTGGCGGGCTGATGGCGCAGACGCCGACACAGACATTGACGCTGCCGCCCGCCGTGGCGATTTCGCGCGAACCGCTGGAGCTGGATGTCTCCAAATGGGTGGGCTGCAAGCGCGTGGAAGGTGGTGCGCTGTGCGCGCCTGCGATCCAGACCGGCACGCCGGAAATCCAGGCCAGGCTGCGCGCCCAGCAGGCTGCCGCACAGGCCGCCGGGGTGAAGCCGCTGCCGCCCAATCCGCTCACGCCCATGACCTGCGCCGTGCCGATGAAGGGCGCGGACGGCCAGGCGCTGGCGCGTCCGCCGCAGGGCGGGCGCGGCCCGATCCGCGTGCTCTTTGTCTCCAAGGGCCATGAGTTCGAGCGCGAACATCTGCTGGGCATGCTGGACTGCCTGGGCGATGACATCACCTACGCCCATGCCGAGCATCCGGCGGCCGATGTGCTGATGACGCCGGAAGGCTCGAAGAATTTCGACGTCTTCGTGTTCTATGATCTGGGTGGTCCCGGTGTGCTGCGGCTGGGCCCCAATGGCGAGCGCAACCGCTTTTATCCCGATCCCTCGCCCGAACTGAAAAAGGGTTTTGCCGCGCTTTTGAAGCAGGGCAAGGGAATGGTGTTCCTGCACCATTCGGCCGCCGCCTGGACGCATGTCTGGCCGGAATATGCCGAAGTGGTGGGCGGGGCCTGCGACTGGTATTCGCCGGTGACGGTCCGCGGCATTCTCGATCCGCATCACGGTTATTACCCGCGCACGACGCAGCGCCAGAGCGTGGTGGACAAGAGCCATCCGGTTGTCGCAGGGCTTGGCGATGGTTTCGACATCACCGATGAAGCCTATGGCTGCGCCTGGTTTCCGGAATCGGTCAAGCCGATCCTGACCACCAGCTTCACGCCGCCCGATCCGCGTGTGAACTTTGGTCCGGGGCGCGAATATTCCAACCTGTCGACCTGGGTGAAGGTGTCGGAGGCGAGCCCGGTCTTCTATACCCAGATGGGCCACGACAATAACGCCTGGCGCGTGCCGGCCTATCAGCAGCTGATCCGCAATGCGATCCGCTGGGCCGCGTCTCCGGAAGCCCATGCCTGGGCCAAGGCCAACCAGACGCGGATATTCAAATAGAGCAGCAATCCGGGCGGCATCGCCCATCGTATAAAGTGAGAGGCGCGGGAAGCCCCCGCGCCTTTTGCTTTTGGACCTGTCGGGAACTTTGTTCCCCAGGGAGCGTTTTCGAAGGCTGGGGAGTGCCTTTCCATGTCTTTCACCGCCAGCGGCCAGCCCGAGCCTTTTCTTCAGGGCGACGGCGAGATGGCGCGGCTGATTGCCGGTCATGACTGGTCCGGGTCGCTGGGGCCCGTCGCGGATTGGCCGGGCAGCCTGAAAACCACCGTCGGATTGATGCTGCATTCCCCCGTGCCGCTGGTGCTGTTGTGGGGCGCTGACGGCATCATGCTTTATAACGACGCCTATTCGGTGTTCGCCGGTGCGCGCCATCCCCAGCTTTTGGGCGCCAAGGTGCGCGAAGGCTGGCCGGAAGTCGCCGACTGGAACGACAACATCATGAAGGTGGGCCTGGCCGGCGGCACCTTGTCCTACCGCGAACAGGAACTGGCGCTGAACCGCCGGGGCAGGCTGGAGCCCTGCTGGCTCAATCTCGACTATTCGCCGGTGATCGACGAAAGCGGCAAGCCGGGCGGCGTCATCGCCATCGTGGTGGAGGTCACCGAGCAGGTGACGGTGGCGCGCGATCTGGCCGAGAGCGAAGCGCGGCTGCGGTTCCTGGATGCGCTGAGCCGCGAAACCGCCCAGCGCCTGGATGCCGACGCCATCCTGGCCATCACCACGCGCATGGCGGGCGAATATCTGGGGGTTTCGATCTGCGCCTATGCCGACATGGATGCCGATGAGGATGGTTTCACCATCCTGGGCGACTGGAGCGCGCCGGGATCGCCCAGCATTGTGGGCCGGTACAGCCTGACGGATTTCGGCCGCAAGGCGGTGGAAGAGCTTCATGCCGGTCGGCCGCTGATCATCAACGACAATGCCGCGGAATTGCCATCGTACGAAGCCGCAACCTTCCAGGCGATCGGCATCGCCGCCACCATCTGCATGCCGCTGGTGCGCGAAGGGCGGCTGACCGCGCTGATGGCGATCCATGACAAGGCGGCGCGTGTCTGGAAAAGCAGCGAGCTGGCGGTGCTGGGCGAGGTGACCGAACGCTCCTGGGCGCATATCGAGCGGGCCCGGGTAGAGGGCGTGGTGCGCGCCAGCGAAAGCCAGTTCCGCACCATGGCGCAGGCCATGCCGAATCACGTCTGGACCGCGGCGCCTGATGGCACGCTCGACTGGTTCAACCAGCAGGTCTACGACTATAGCGGCGCGGCCAAGGGCAGCCTGAATGGCACCGGCTGGACGTCGCTTGTCTATCCTGATGATCTGGAGAGATCGGGCGCGCAATGGTTAGCGGCGCTGGGGGCGGGCGAGGGCTATGAGACCGAATTTCGCCTGCGCCGCGCCGACGGCGCCTGGCGCTGGCACATCGCCCGCGCCGTTCCGGTCAAGGACGGCGCCGGCACCGTGCTGCGCTGGATCGGCACCAATACCGACATAGACGACCAGAAAAACGCCGAAACGCTTCTGGAGACGCGCTTGCAGGAACGCAGCCAGGCGCTGGCCCTGTCGGAAGAAGCCTTGCGCCAGGCGCAGAAGATGGAAGCGGTGGGCCAGCTGACGGGCGGCATCGCCCATGACTTCAACAATCTGCTGCAGGGCATTACCGGCGCACTGGACCGGGTGCAGAACCGCATCGCGCAGGGCCGCTTCAATGATGTCGACCGCTTCCTGAAGGCGGCGGTGGAATCGGCCAACCGCGCCGCCGCGCTGACCCATCGGCTGCTGGCCTTTTCGCGGCGCCAGACGCTGGACCCCCGCTCCACCGACACCAACCGGCTGATCGGCGGCATGGAAGAACTGATCCGGCGCACCATGGGTCCCAATGTGCAGGTGGAAGTGGTTGGCGCTGGCGGGCTGTGGCCGGTCCGGGTGGACTCGTCGCAGCTGGAAAATTCGCTGCTCAATCTGTGCATCAATGCGCGCGACGCGATGCCCGAAGGCGGCAAGCTGACCATCGAGACCGCCAACAAGTGGCTGGACGAGCGCGCCGCCAGGGAACGCGAACTGCCGCCGGGCCAGTATGTCTCGCTCTGCGTCACCGATACCGGCACCGGCATGGCGCCGGAGGTGGCGGCGCGGGCCTTCGATCCGTTTTTCACCACCAAGCCGCTGGGCCAGGGCACCGGCCTGGGTCTTTCGATGATCTATGGCTTTGTGCGCCAGTCGGGCGGGCAGGTGCGGATCTATTCCGAGGAAGGCCAGGGCACCACCATGTGCCTGTATTTCCCCCGCCACATGGGCGCGGTGGAGGAAGACGCGCCCCAGGGCATCGAGATGATGGAGCGCGGCTTCGGCGAAACCGTGCTGGTGGTGGATGACGAGCAGACGGTGCGGATGCTGATCGCCGAAGTGCTGTCGGAAAGCTATTACAATATCATCGAGGCGGGCGATGGACCGTCGGCGCTCAAGGTGCTGGAGACGGGTCGCCGCATCGACCTGATGATCACCGATGTCGGGTTGCCCGGCGGCATGAACGGGCGGCAGGTGGCGGATGCGGCGCGGGTGATGCGCAAGGATTTAAAAGTGCTGTTCATCACCGGCTATGCCGAGAATGCCGCGGTGGGCAATGGCCATCTGGACCCCGGCATGGAGATACTGGCCAAGCCCTTTGCCATGTCCACCCTGGCCAACAAGGTCCGCGAAATGATCGAACGCTAAGGCCTGCTGGCCTTATGCGTCGGCATCGACCTCGGCTTCGCGGTCCCAGAAGCGCAAATCGCGGCAGGCCTTGATGAAGGTTGCGGCATCCTTGGCGGCTTTCAGCGCCACGAAACCTTCATCGGGCTCCACCCCCGCCGCCTTCAGCAGGGCGCTGGCGGGCGCGCTATAGGCGATGAACTTGCAGTGGGCGAAGGCGTCGTTGATGAAATCCTTGGTCGGCTTGTCCTTGGCCAGCAGTGACGCGCCCTGGTCGGAGATCAGCAGCACCACCGCGTCATAGAGAACGGATGGGCCGCCATCGATCTTCTGCTGCGCCGGGACCTTCTTGCGGTCGGACAGGGTAACGCCGCCGATCTTCGGGGCGATGACTTCGAACTGCGCCCCTTCCTTGTCGCAGGCGCCGGTGACGGCGGCGAACAGCGCCGCATCGGCGCCGTCGGTCATCAGGATGCCGAGCTTGCGGCCCTTGAAGCTGTCCGGACCGTTCTTGAGGATGCTGAGGGCATCGGAGGGCGGCAGGTCGGTGATGGGTTCGCGCGCCGCCTTGGCAGCGGGCGGCAGGGGCAGGCCGAGGCCGTCCGCGACTGTCCCGGCCAGGTCCTGGTGGATATTGCGCAGGTGGGAGACGACGCGCGCCCTTATGTCTTCGCGTTCGACCTTGGAAAGTTCGAACACCAGGGCATCGGCCATATGCTTCTGCTCTATCGGTGTCTGGCTGATAAAGAACTGGCGGGCCTGGCTGTAATGATCGGCGAAGGTCTCCGAGCGGATGCGCTGCTTGGGTCCGTCGGCTTCCTCTGCAAAGCTGGTGAAGCCGGTTTTCGGATTTTCGCGCGGGCCGCCCTGGTCGCCCCAGCTATTGGGTTCGTAATTGGCGCGGCCCACCGGATTGTTCATCGCCATGTGCCCGTCCTGCTGGAAATGGGCATAGGGGCATTTGGGCGCGTTGATCGGGATATGGGTGAAGTTGGGACCGCCCAGCCGCTTGATCTGGGTGTCGAGATAGGAAAAGTTGCGGCCCTGCAGCAAGGGATCGTTGCTGAAGTCCACGCCCGGCGGGACATTCTGGGTGCAGAAGGCGACCTGCTCGGTTTCGGCGAAGAAGTTGTCGACCATGCGGTCCAGCACCAGCCGCCCGACGATCTTCACCGGCACCAGTTCCTCGGGGATGATCTTGGTCGCGTCCAGCACGTCGAAATCGAACTTGTCGGCAAAGGCATCGTCGAACAGCTGCACGCCCAGCTGCCATTCGGGGAAGTTGCCGGACTGGATCGCGTCCCACAGGTCGCGGCGGTGAAAATCGGGATCGGCGCCATTGATCTTGACGGCCTCGTTCCACACCACCGATTGCAGGCCCAGGACCGGCTTCCAGTGGAACTTGACGAAGGTGGATTTGCCCTTGGCGTTGACCAGGCGGAAGCTGTGGACGCCAAAACCTTCCATGAAGCGAAACGAGCGCGGGATGGCGCGGTCCGACATGGTCCACATGATCATGTGCATGGACTCAGGCGTCAGCGAGATAAAGTCCCAGAAATTGTCATGCGCCGATTGCGCCTGGGGAAAATTACGGTCCGGCGCCGGTTTGACCGAATGGACAAGGTCGGGGAACTTGACTGCGTCCTGGATGAAGAAGACGGGGATGTTGTTGCCGACAATGTCCCAGTTGCCTTCCCTGGTATAAAGCTTGACGGCAAAGCCGCGCACGTCACGCGCCAGGTCGAAGGAGCCCTTGTTACCGGCAACGGTCGAAAACCGCACAAAGGCGGGGGTGCGCTCACCCTTGCGCTGGAAGATGTCGGCGCGGGTGACATCGCTCAGCGGCTGGGTCAGTTCAAAGAAACCATGGGCGGCATAGCCGCGCGCATGGACCACGCGCTCCGGGATGCGTTCATGGTCGAAATGGAAAATCTTTTCGCGGAAGTGGAAATCTTCCAGCAGGGTGGGACCGCGCGCCCCCTGGCGCAGCGAATTCTGGTCGTCGGCAACCGGAATGCCCTGTTGGGTGGTGAGGGTGGGAACTTCGCCGCCCGCCTGCTGATGCAACTCGCCGCCAATGCCGCGCACGTCCGACAGCGCACCGGCTGAAGCGGACTTTGCAGGCTTGGATGACTTGGTTTTGGCGCGAGCTTTGGCCATATCGGACCCCTATATATATTGGAATTGTTCCAGCATCCGGGTAACGCCGCACTGCTGCGACTGTTCCTGCACCAGCTTTTTTAAATCCGCGCGATGCGATTTCGCCGGCGAGCGCGTTACGCGCCTTCGCCGATCAGATGTCGCTATGCGTCGATGCGCTGCGGGACAGGAACCTTCAGCAACAGCAGCGAGTTAGGCCAGTGGGAAACAACAGGAGAAACCCAATATGCGCCTTACCGTACTGACTGCTTGCGCAGTCGCACTTTGCACCACGGTGGCAATCGCCCAGACACCGGCACAGACACCGGCACAGGCACCGGCACCGGCACAGCAAGGCCCGCAGAATGCGGCCATCAAGAGCATGCATGAAAACAATTCGCCCAGGCCGGTGGCCGGCGCCAACAGCTTTACGGAAGGTGAAGCCAAGTCGCACATCGAAGCGCGTGGCTTCACCAATGTGAGAGACCTCCGGAAAGACACGAACGGCATCTGGCGCGGCGACGCCACCAGGAACGGCGCCAGCGTGCCGGTCAGCCTCGACTATCAGGGCAATGTTCACTAGCGCCACACCATCTTTCAAAGGAAATCAAAATGACCAAGACACTGACACGCGTTTACAGCGATTACGCTTCAGCCGAATTGGCCGTGCGTGAACTCAATGAGGCTGGCCTGGGCAACAGCCATATCGGCCTCGTCGCCAGCAATGCCGAAGGCTGGCACAAGCCGGGCGGCGGCGACGTCAATCCGCGCCATGACAAGGACCGCGACGGGAAGGATGACCGCGCCGAGGGTGCGGCGACCGGCGGCGGCCTGGGCGCGATTGCCGGCGGCGCGGCCGGCGTTGCGGCGGGGCTCGGCATGCTTGCCATTCCGGGGATCGGTCCGGTGGTGGCGGCGGGATGGCTCGCCGCGCTGGCGACCGGCGCGGTCGCGGGTGGTGCCACTGGCGGCATCATCGGTGCGCTGGTGGAATCAGGGACCAGCAAGGAGAATGCCGAACTTTACGCCGAAGCGCTTCGGCGCGGCGGCGCGGTGGTAACCGCCAAGGTACCGGACGATGAGTATACCAAGTATGCCGACATCATGGACCGTTCGGCTTTCGACATCGCGGCGCGCGAGAATGACTATCGCAGTTCAGGCTGGAGCGGCTACGACCCCGCCGCCTCGGCCTATGACGCCGAGCAGGTTCGCAAGGAACGCGACACCTATCGCCGCGTCTGATCACTGCCGAAAATAAAACGCCCCGCCAGCAGCGCTGGCGGGGTTTTTCGTGGGTAGTTGGGGCGGGGCGGGCGCAGATCGGGGCGCGGACCTGAAACTCAGCTCTTCTTCAGATGCTTCTCGATATGGGCGACGATGCGCTCTGCGTGGCAGTATCGGCAAGCCAGTTCTGGACGGCATCAGCGGCGTCCCTGCTCGCCGGCCCCAGTTGCTCCACCAGGCCGGCGACGGCGGCGCGATCCTGGGCATGGCATGCCGCGTTCAACTGCCCTGCCAGAGCGGATATCCGGGCGGCGCCCATATTGCCCGCGGTACTGATGATCACATGCACATGGTGGACGACCGATTCCAGATCGCCGTTGGCGCTGCTTTCCCGGATATACGCAATATGCGTTTCGGTATCGGTCAGGAAAAGGCGCAGCAGGTCGCGGACGCCTTCGACCGGAAGCACGGCCCTCAGGCTTTCCAGCTTTTCGAAGTCCAGGACCACCGCCCCGTCCGCCACCGGATCGGATGGGGCCGCGGCAGCGGTCAAATCCGCCGGTGGTTCACCGGGCACGATGGAGTTGGCAATATCGAACAGCTTTGTGAACAGCGTGGCCGGCTGGATGGGCTTGGAAACATAGTCGTCCATTCCCGCTGCGAGATATTCCTTCTCGGCACCCGTCATGGCGTTCGCCGTCAGCGCGATGATGGGAATGGCGCATTTAGGCTGTGGAAGTTTGCGGATTTCGCGGGTGGCGCCGATGCCGTCAAGTTCCGGCATCTGGACATCCATCAGTACCAGATCATAGCTGGCGCGTCCTACCGCATCGACTGCCTGCAGGCCGTTTTCCACCACATCAACGCAGTGCCCCGCTTTTTGAAGAAGCGCAACGGCGAATTTCTGATTGATCTGGTTGTCCTCGGCGAGAAGGATGCGCAAGGCGCGGCCCGGTGCTTTGCGATGCGGCGTTTCCGCCTTAATGCCGCTCGGCGCCATACCTTCCGGCGCTTGGGCGGTGGGTTTCGAATTTGAGCTGTAGAGCCGGACCAGGCAGTCCAGAAGTTCGTGCTGCCGCAAAGGTTTGTCCACCTTGGCGTCCAGAAGCGACAGGGAGGATTTCTTGATGCCATGCAATCCAGCCGAGGAAATCAGGATCAGCTTGATTTCCTTGAGATGGACGTTAGCCCGTATGCGGGCCGCCAAGTCGTCGCCGGCCATTCCCGGCATCATCTGGTCGAGGAAGGCGA
>JBBSKJ010000025.1:0-12961 GCA_038256475.1 Micropepsales bacterium
AGCCGTTCGGCCAAGCAAAAGCCCCACTGGGGCTTTTGCTATTTTGGCCTCACCCTGTTGGGTGCCGGGCTTTTTCGTTACATTGCGCGCTGCTTTTTTCCGACAGGGAATTTCCATGATCCGTTTTCTCGGCTGGGGCCGCTCCATCGTGATGTCGGTGGTCAATGGTATTGCGCGGGCGGTGGTGGTGCTGGTCCTGCTGGTTGTGGCGTTGCTGGTCTTTTCCCTGGCCTGGGGTGATGGCCAGCCGGCCAACATGGTGCTTGCGCTGGACCTGCGCGAGCCGATCGCCGATTCCGCCGCCTCGCCCGGGAGCGTCCTCACGCCCCGCCGGGTGACGGTGATGGAAGTGGTGCTGGGACTGGAAACCGCCGGCCGCGACGGCCGCGTCAAGGGCATGGTGATGAAACTGGGCAATGGCGCGCTGTCTACCGCCGAAGGGCAGGAGATCGCCGCCGCCATCGAACGGTTCCGCGCAAAGGACAAATTCGTCATCGCCCAGACCACGGCCTTTTTCGGCGCAGGCCTGGGCGACTATGTCGCCGCAAGCGCGGCCAATGAAATCTGGATGCAGCCCAAGAGCCCCTTCACGCCGTCGGGCATGGGCGGCGGCGGGCTGTTCCTGCGCGGCGTGCTGGACAAGATCGAGGCCGAGCCGCAGATCGTCAAACGCGCCGAGTATAAAAGCGCCGCCGACATGTTCATGGAAAAGCAGATGTCGGCCCCCGACCGCGAGCAGATCACCCGGCTGATGCAATCGGTATACGATTCCGCCGTGGCGCGGATGGCCACGAACCGCAAGCTGCGCCAGCAGGATGTTGTGGCAGCGCTGCAAGCCAGCCCGCAATTCAGCGAGGACGCTCTGAAAAAGCGCCTGATCGACCGTATCGGCTATGACGATCAGGCAACCGCCGCCGCCAATGCCCGCGCCGGCACCGGGGTCAAGACGGTGAAGTTCATGACCTATGCGCGCGAGGCCTCCAACCCGCTGGGCACCGCCAATATCGCCATCGTGGAAGCGGCGGGCGAAATCCGCGACGGCACCGCCAAGAATTCGCTGCTGGGCGCCAGCGCCGGCATCGCCAGCGACGACCTGTCCGAGGCCATCCGGCAGGCGACGCGCGACAAGTCGATCAAGGCCATCGTGCTGCGGGTGGATTCGCCGGGCGGATCGGTCACTGCCTCGGACCAGATTCTGCATGCGGTGAAGGGCGCGCAGTCGGCGGGCAAGCCGGTGGTGGTGAGCATGGGCGGGGTGGTGGCTTCGGGCGGCTATTACATTTCCACCACCGCGAACCGGATCGTCGCCCAGCCCGGCACGATCACCGGCTCGATCGGCGTCCTCACCGGCAAGATATCGTTCGACAAGACCCTGGCGCTGGTCGGCGCCAACGCCGAGCAGGTGTCGGTCGGCAGGAACTCGCTGATGAATTCGCCGCTGTCGCCATATACGCCCGAACAACTCGAGATCCTCGGCCGCCAGGCCGACGTGATCTATGAGGACTTCACCGCCAAGGTGGCGGCAGGCCGCAAGCTTTCCATCGAGAAGGTGCGCGAGGTGGCCCGGGGCCGGATCTGGTCCGGCACCGACGCCCAGACCCATGGCTTGGTCGACCGGCTGGGCGGCTTCTGGACCGCGGCGGGCGAGGCTGCGGCCCTGGCCAAGGTTCCGGCCGGGGAAATGGTCTTCAAGATCTATCCCCGCCGCACCGGCCTGCTGGGCAGCCTGTCGCGCCTTATGGGGGACATGGATGCCAGTATCGGGCTGCTGGGCCGAATCGAATCGCTCCTGAATCTCCCCGCCCTGCAGGCCCTGCTGGGCGGGATTTCCGAGCTGCCGGCAGGGGGCGTGGGCGGGGCGGTCAGCCTTAAAGCGGCCGGCCTGCCTGAACCGTGACAAACTAAGCACAATCGCGTTTCGCAATTGCAACGAAACTGCTTGTCCCAAGGGGCCATTAAATTATAATTTCGGTGTGCGGGGGCACGGAACCGGCGCGGGGACACCAGTTGGTGCGCCTGCTGGGTTCAGGGCATTTCGCAAGACCTGACGCTGTTGGAGACGAGCCATAGCCCCTGCTGCAAAATCCGCCGCCGTCGACGATTTGCCGTTCGAGGGTGCGCTCAAGGAGCTTGAAGCCATCGTGTCCCGGCTGGAGCAGGGCGAAGTGGACCTTGAGGATTCCATCGCTCTTTACGAACGCGGCCAGATGCTGAAAGCCCATTGTGAGAAAAAACTTAAATCAGCCGAGGGCCGGCTGGAAAAGATCGTGATGGGCGCCGCTGGCCCCGAAATCGGCGAGACCATGGAAACCGCATGACCTTGTCCTGCGCCATTCAAGAGAATTGCCCCCAATGAATATCCCCAATACCAAGACGCCGCTGCTGGACCAGGTGGACCTGCCCGAAGATCTGCGCAAGCTGGAAAAGTGGCAGTTGCGCCAGTTCGCCGACGAGCTGCGCACCGACCTGATCGACATCGTCTCGGTTACGGGCGGCCATTTCGGCGCGGGGCTCGGTGTGGTCGAACTCACCACCGCTCTGCACTATGTGTTCAAGACACCGGAAGATCGCGTTATCTGGGATGTCGGCCACCAGGCCTATCCGCACAAGATTCTCACCGGCCGCCGCAGCCGCATGCGCACTCTGCGCCAGGGCGGGGGCCTATCCGGTTTCACCAAGCGCGCCGAAAGCGAATATGACCCGTTCGGCGCGGCGCATTCCTCGACCTCGATTTCCGCCGGCCTGGGCATGGCCGTGGCGCGCGACCTCAAGGGCGGCGACAACAATGTCATCGCGGTGATCGGCGACGGCTCGATGAGCGCGGGCATGGCCTATGAAGCGATGAACAATGCCGGCGCCCACAAGAACCGGCTGATCGTCATCCTGAACGACAATGACATGTCCATCGCCCCGCCGGTCGGCGCGATGAGCGCCTATCTGGCGCGTCTGGTGTCGTCGCGCCCCTATACCGGGCTGCGCAATGTCGCCAAGCGCCTGGCGCGCAAGATGCTGCCGCGCGCCCTGTTCAAGGTCGCCCAGCGCACCGAGGAATATGCCCGCGGCATGGCGATGGGCGGCACCCTGTTCGAGGAAATGGGCTTCTTCTATGTCGGCCCCATCGATGGTCACAATCTGGATCACCTGATCCCGGTGCTGGAGAATGTGCGAGATACCATGCGCGGTCCCGTGCTGGTGCATGTGGTGACCAAGAAGGGGCATGGCTATGCCCCCGCGGAAGCCGCGCCTGACAAGTATCACGCCGTCACCAAATTCACGGTGCTGACGGGCGAACAGTCCAAATCCACGCCCAAGTCGCCGCAGTACCAGAAGGTGTTCGGCGAAGCCCTGATCGCGGAAGCCAAAAAGGACGACCGCATCATCGCCATCACCGCCGCCATGCCGTCCGGCACCGGCATCGACCTTTTCGAAAAAGCCTTCCCGGGCCGCACCTTCGATGTCGGCATCGCCGAGCAGCATGGCGTGACTTTCGCGGCGGGACTGGCGACCGAAGGCATGAAGCCTTTCTGCGCCATCTATTCGACCTTCCTGCAGCGCGCCTATGACCAGGTGGTGCATGACGTGGCGATCCAGTCGCTGCCGGTGCGCTTCGCCATGGACCGCGCCGGTCTGGTGGGCGCCGACGGCTGCACCCATGCGGGTTCCTTCGACATCGCCTATCTGGCGACGCTGCCGAATTTCGTGATCATGGCGCCGTCGGACGAGGCGGAACTGACCCACATGGTCGCCACCGCCGCCCAGATCGACGACCGCCCCAGCGCCATCCGCTATCCGCGCGGCGAAGGCACGGGCGTGGCGCGTCCCGCCGAGGGCATTCCGCTGGAGATCGGCAAGGGGCGTATCGTCAAGGAAGGTTCCGGGATCGCCATCTTGAATTTCGGCACCCGCATGACCCAGGTCTTGCTGGCAGCCGAGCGCATGGCCGGTTACGGCCTGTCACCCACCATCGCCGATGCACGCTTCGCCAAGCCGCTGGACACCGATCTGATCCGCCGACTGGCCAGGGAACATGAAGTGCTGATCACCATCGAAGAAGGCGCCTCGGGCGGCTTCGGCGCCCATGTGATGCACTTCCTGGCCCATGACGGCCTGCTCGACAAAGGCCTCAAGATCCGTCCCATGACCTTGCCGGATGTCTTCCAGGACCATGACACGCCGGAGAAAATGTACAGCCTGGCGGGTCTTGACGCCGATGGCATCGTCAACACCGCGCTGCGTGCGCTGGGGCGTGGCGAGGAAGCTCTACGCGCTGCCGCCGGGAAGCTGGCCTGAACCAAGTCTGCCGACATTTCGGGGTCTGCGGCGGCTGCTCGCTGCAAGACCTGACGCCGGATGCGTATCGCGCCGGCAAGCGCGCAATGGTGCAGACAGCGTTGATGAAGGCGGGCGTGACGGCTGAAGTTCTCGGAACCGTCAGCGTGCCGCCGCGTTCGCGCCGTCGTGCCGTACTCGAGATCTCGTGTGGTGAAATCGGTTTTCACGCTGTCAAAAGCCATGAGATCGTGGACATGCGCGAGTGCCTGGTACTGACGCGGGGCCTGTTCGCATTGGCGCAGCAGCTGCGCAGCCGGTTCGGCTTCCTCAAAGCGCCGGCCGACTTTCATGTCACCGAAACGCTGACCGGCTTTGACTTGGGCGTCCGTAGTCCGCAAAAACTGACGCCGCAGATGAGTGCTGATCTGGCCGGGGCGGTGGCGGGACTGGGTATCGTCCGGCTCAATTTTAATAATGCCCTGGTGCTGGAAAGCGCCGCGCCTCAGGTAGAAGAAAGCGGGGTGCGAGTGCATTTGCCGCCCTATTCCTTCCTGCAATCCACCGTCGAAGGCGAAGCCGCGCTGCAGGAACGGGTGCGCAAGATCGTGGGTAAGGCCAAGCTTGTGGCTGATCTATTCAGCGGCGTGGGCACGTTCGCCTTGCCTCTGGCGGCCAAGGCCAAGGTTCATGCTGTGGAACAGGATGCCCCCGCGCTGGCGGCGCTGGCGGAAGGGGCGAAGGCGCCCGGCCTCAAGCCCGTCACCACCGAGCGTCGCGACCTGTTCAAGCTGCCGCTGACCTCCGCTGAACTGAAGGACTATGACGCGGTGGTGCTGGACCCGCCCCGGGCGGGGGCCGAGGCCCAGGCGCGTCAGCTTGCCAAATCGCGTGTCCCTACCATCGCTTACGTTTCCTGCGACCCCGCCAGCTTTGCCCGTGATGCCGCCATCCTGGTCCAGGGCGGCTACCGGCCCGGTGCGGTGACCCCGATAGACCAATTCCTCTGGTCGTCGCATATTGAACTCGTGGCCGGGTTTGTCAGAGGCAAGGGATGAAGCGCTTACTGGTCCTGCTGGGTTTTCTGCTGCTGCCATCGACATTCGCGGTGGCGGCTGAGGATTTTTCCAAATGGGCGGTGCTGGTCGTGGCCGGCGACAACCGGGCCCAGAATGGCGGCCCCACCAAGGTGTTCGACAATGCCCGCAAGGATCTGGTGAAGGCTTTCACCGGCATGGGCTTTGCGGCCGCCAACATCGAGCAGTTCGCGGTCAACGAGGATGCCAACGCCCGCCCGGCCGAGATCGGCTCCATCGCCGGCGCGCTGTGGGACCTGTCCAGTCGCGCTCCTGCCGGCTGCCTGATCTATTTCACCTCGCACGGCACCACCGACGGCATCGGCGTGGGAAGTGCCGTGGTGTCACCCGAAAAAATGGCCGCCATGGTCAACAACAGCTGCGGCAGCAAGCCTGCCGTGATCGTGATGTCGGCCTGCTATTCGGGTATCTTCGTGCCTGTCCTGGCGCGCGACAGCCGCATCGTCATCTCCGCGGCGCGGCCAGACCGCACCAGCTTCGGCTGCGGCGAACTTGACCAGTTCTCCTATTTTGACGACTGCTTTCTGCGGGCGATTCCCAAGGCGGAAGATTTCGCCGGGTTGGGCGGACTGGTGCAGCAATGCGTGGCGTTCCGCGAACAGCAGATGAAGGCGGAACCGCCGTCCGAGCCGCAGGTCAGTATTGGGCCGAAAGTGGCGTTCACGCTTCGCTGGAAATAAACAGCGCTCGCCGCCAAACAGTATCAATTCAGGGGTGGTCATGAAAAATCACGCGGCAAGGATCGTGGCGTTGGCCGGCATCGGCCTGTTGGGCGGGGCGATGGCACAGCCAACCGTAACCGACTGGAAAGACTGGGGCGGCACCGGCGCACGCATGAACTATTCGTCCCTGAACCAGATCACCGCCGCCAATGTCGCCGATCTGAAGCCGGTCTGGGTTTGGGACAGCGGCAAGTTCGGCCGCACCTGGCAGACCAGGCCGCTGATGATCGGCGGGCTTCTCTATTTCACCGAAAGCCAGTCGGGCGACATCATCGCCATGGAGCCGGAGTCCGGCAAGCTCGTCTGGCGGACCAAGCCGCCCGTCACGGTGGGCGCGGGCGTTAACCGCCGCGGCTTGGCCTATTGGGCCGGCGATGGCGCCATGAAGCCACGCATCGTGGCGATCTGGGGGCATGTGATGTACGGCTTCGATCTGAAGACCGGCCATCCGTCTTCCGACTGGCCTGGCACGGGCCTGGATATCGGCCTGCCCAATCCGGCCGAAGGCGGAAAGATCGGCGGCGGCGTCCAGTCCAACGCACCGCCCATCATCTACAAGAACCTCATCATCACCATGGGCGCCACCGGCTTCCTGCCGCCGCCGGCCCAGCCCGCCGATCCCCATGCCAATGATTTGCGCACCGGCAAGCTGGTCTGGACCGCGCGCATGATTCCGGCCGCGAACGAAGCGGGCGGCGACAGCTGGGGACCCGAGACGCAGAATCTGGTGAGCATGGGCGGCTGGGGGCATATGGCGCTGGATGAAGCCAGCGGCACGGTCTATGTCCCCACCGATTCCCCGAGTCCCGATTATGTCGGCATCTGGCGTCCGGGCGACAATGCCGGCTCCAGCTCGACCGTCGCGATTGATGCGGCGACCGGCAAGGTAAGGTGGCGCTTCCAGGAACATCATCACGGCATCTTCGACCTGGATACCAACGCCGCACCCGCGCCGCTGACGGTCACCAAGGACGGCAAGCGCGTTAAAGTGGTGGTGCAGCCCACCAAGCAGGCGATGATCTGGATCCTGGATTCGGCGACGGGCAAGCCGATCCATCCCTGGGAAGAGCGCCCGGTGGCGCAGAGCCAGATTCCGGGTGAAAAATCATCGCCCACCCAGCCTTTCACTATCCTGCCGCCGCCGCTGATCCCCGCGACGGTGAAGCGCGACCATCTCAGCCAGCTTTCGCTCCAGGCCAATGAAGAATGCAAGGCGCTGTTCGACGGGCGCAAACTTTCCGATGTCGGGCCTTTCTCGGTCCCAGTCGGGGGCGGGGCGTGGGCGCTCAACAGCATCGGCGCCATCGGCGGCATGGATTGGGGCGGCGTCTCGATCGATCCGCAGCGCGGGATAGCCTTCGCCAATGTCACCAATATGCCCACCATGATTACGGTGACCCCGACATCGAGCGGTGTGAAGGGCAATGGCGGGCTTCACTCCAATGTCGGCAATGTCCGGTTTCACGACAAGGGCGGCCGCAGCTGCAATGGCGGCAAGCAGGGCGAGCTGGTCGCCGTCAATCTGGGAACGGGCCAGATCGTTTGGCGCGTGCCGCTGGGCTCTCTGGAAGACGAGTATGGCCCAGGCGCCAAGGACATGGGTGCGGCCGGCATCGCCCCCACTTTGGCGACGCGCGGCGGCGTCATCTTCGCAGCCCCGTCCGATGACCATTTTTACGCCCACGATGCGCGTACCGGCCGTCAGCTTTGGAAAATGAAGATGCCGGCGTCTTCCGATGCCGGGCCGATGACCTATATGGGCAAGGATGGCCGCCAGTATGTGGTCATCGCCGCAGGCGGGCCGGGCAATGCGCGCCGTCCTTCGCCGCGGGAAAATACGGTCTATCGTCAGGTCCTGATCGCCTTTGCGTTGCCCAAACCGGGAGACAAGGCGGTGGACATCACCAGGCCCTATCCCGCCCGCATGCAGGGACCGGGGCCGTGGCCGCCGCAGTAAGAGGTTTTTCTTAGCCGGCCTGTCCGCGATGGCGCAGCGCCTGATCGGCCAGCACGCAGGCCATCATGGCTTCGCGCACTGGCACAGCGCGGGGGCGGTGGAAGCAAGTTTTATTTCTTCTTTTTGCTTGAACGCCATTCCAACCAAGTTTCAGTGTTTCCCGCCCGTGTTCTATGGATTTGGGCGGGCCGATCCTTTGCGATAAAGCGCATCAAGGACGTGAACACACTCAAATCTATTAGCCATAGAACATCGCGTTTTCGCTCTGAAGTAACCAGAAATCCCGTGAGTTTTTCATCCTGGTCTATCGATTCGCAGAACAGGAGGCTATGCACGATGATGTCTATTAGGTCCCGTGTGTTGAGAGTCTTTTTGACGGGTTTTGATAGGTCGTAAAGTTTCTCGAACTTGTACGCATTCCAAGATGTTATTTTTGTCCTGTCGAAAGCAGGGAAGCACTGGCTCTGGATGTTTTTATTGTCTGTCGAAGATGACAGCTTCCTAGCTTCGAAAAGTTTCCGCATGGCATATGCGGCGAGAAAAACCTTTCGTTCGATCAGGAAAAAGCGGCGTCCCGTTGCAGAAGGCTTCGCAGCCCATCGATCGATTAGGTCGGCATCTTTCGCGAGATGGTCTCTCCACGGAGCACTTTCGTGGATCACTACGCGTTATCCTACTTGTCCCCGATGGCGGAGGGCCTGGTCGGCCAGCACGCAGGCCATCATGGCTTCGCCCACCGGCACGGCGCGAATGCCGACGCAGGGGTCGTGACGGCCCTTGGTGATGATGTCGGTTTCCGCGCCGGACTTTTCGATGGTCTTGCGTGGGCTGAGGATGGATGAAGTCGGCTTGACCGCGAAGCGCGCCACGATCGGCTGGCCGGTGGAAATCCCGCCCAATATGCCGCCGGCGTGGTTGGCCAGGAATTCCGGCTTGCCGTCCTTGCCCATCCGCATTTCGTCGGCATTCTCCTCGCCGGTCATGGCGGCGGTGGCGAAGCCGTCGCCGATCTCCACGCCCTTGACCGCGTTGATGCTCATCAGCGCCGAGGCCAGCTCATTGTCCAGCTTGGCATAGACCGGCGCGCCCAGGCCGGCAGGGACACCTTCGGCCACTATTTCGATGATGGCGCCGACCGACGAGCCATTCTTGCGGATGGCTTCCAGATAGGTCTCCCATTCGGCCGCGGCTTTGGCGTCGGGGCAGAAGAAGGGGTTCTGGTTCACCGCGTCCCACGACCAGTTGGCGCGCGCGATCTTCTGCGTCCCCATCTGCACCAGGGCGCCGCGGATGGTGACCTTGCCGTACAGCTTGTCCAGAACTTTGCGGGCGATGGCGCCGGCGGCGACGCGGGTGGCGGTTTCGCGCGCGCTCTGGCGACCGCCGCCGCGATAATCACGCACGCCGTATTTGGCGTCATAGGTATAGTCGGCATGGCCGGGACGGAATTTGTCGCGGATATCGCCATAATCCTTGGAGCGCTGGTCGGTATTCTCGATCAGCAGGCCGATGGGCGTGCCGGTGGTGACCTGCGCCGCCATGCGCTCGTCCTGGAATACGCCCGACAGGATTTTTACCGTGTCCGGCTCCTGGCGCTGGGTGACGAATTTGCTCTGGCCCGGGCGGCGCTTTTCCATCCAGGGCTGGATGTCGGCTTCGGTCAGTTCGATGCCCGGCGGGCAGCCATCCACCACACAGCCGATCGCCGGCCCATGGCTTTCGCCAAAGGTGGTGACGCGGAACAGGTGGCCGAACGTGTTGTGCGACATAGGCTGGAATTACAGCGATTTGGCCCTAGGGTCCAGAACGCCAGGGTTGGGCCCGCCTCACGGGTCCAGCCGGACCACTTCTGTGCCCCGGACGCGGAAGACCACGCCCTGCGGCTCGTCCAGGGCGCTCATGGCCTGCCAGTCCAGCCCCGCCAACAGCCCCCTGAGGATGCGCGTGGTGGCGCCATGGCTGATGGCGAAACTGTCGTGCTCCAGCTCGGCGATCCAGTCGCTGACCCGCGCCGCCACGTCGGCGTAATTCTCGCCGCCCGGCACCCGCACATGCCACTTGTTTGCGATCCGGGCATCAAACAGCGCCGGGCCCTGTTCGCGGGCCTCTCCATCGGTCAACCCGTCCCAATCGCCCAGGTTGATTTCCTTGAGCCGGTCGTCGGTGGTGTAATCCTTCGGAGACAAGTCCAGCGCCGCGCGCACAATCTCCATGGTGGTTTTCGCGCGGGGCAGGGGGCTGGCTACCATGGCGATGGCGGGTGCTTCACCAAGCTCGCGCTTCAGGATGGCGGCGACATCGGCGGCCTGGGTCAGGCCCAACGGGGTCAGCGCGGTATCGCGCAGCCACCCCTGGAAACGCTTCTGAACATTGGCCTCGGTCTGGCCGTGGCGCGCGAAGTAAAGCGTCAGCCCTTCGGGACGCCTGGTTTTAATTATTGGTCGCATGACCTTCGATCATGCTCCCGGGGCCCCATCCGGCTTGTTGACGCTGATATCGGGCGCGTCCACCGCTTTCATGCCGACGATGTGATAGCCGGCATCGACATGCAGGTTCTCGCCCGTCACCGCGCTCGACAGGTCCGACAGCAGGAACAGCGCCGATTGGCCCACTTCCGATTGCGTCACGTTGCGGCGCAGGGGCGAATTGTATTCGTTCCATTTCAGGATGTAGCGGAAATCGCCGATGCCGCTGGCGGCCAGGGTCTTGATCGGACCGGCGGAGATGGAATTGACGCGGATATTCTTCTTGCCCAGGTCCTCGGCGAGATATTTCACGCTGGTTTCCAGCGCCGCCTTGGCTACGCCCATCACATTGTAGTGCGGCATCACCTGTTCGGCGCCGTAATAGGTCAGGGTCACCAGCGAACCGCCATTGGTCATCATTTTCTCTGCGCGTTGCGCCACCGCCGTGAAAGAGAAGCAGGAGATGTCCAGGGTCATGCGGAAATTATCCGCCGTGGTGTCGATGTAGCGGCCCTTGAGCTGGTCCTTGTCGGAAAAGGCGACGGCATGAACCACGAAGTCCAGGCGGTCCCACACCTTGGCCAGTTCGGCAAAGCCGGCATCCAGTGAGGCGGGATCGGTCACGTCACAATCGATCAGCGCCGCGGGCTTCATCGGTTCGGTCAGCGGCACGACCCGCTTCTTGAACAGGTCACCCTGGTAGGAAAAGGCCAGCTCCGCGCCCGCATCATGCAGTACCTGGGCAATGCCCCAGGCGATGGAATGCTGGTTGGCCACGCCCATGATCAGGCCGCGTTTGCCCTTCATGAGCCCTTGGAATGACATGCAAATTCCCTAAAATCGGTGCGCGAACCCCAGTGATTTACCCTGAATGGGCCGGATCGCGAAAAGGGATTTTACGTACCGAGAAATCCCTTTTAAATCAGCGAGTTATCTTGTTTTGGGGCGCGGATCATAGTCCCCGGCCCAACCATTGAGGAAATCGCGCAGGGCCTCATCGGGTTCGCCCGGCAGGGTCACCACCAGCCTGACATAGAGATCACCGGCGGGCGTGGCGCCATGCGCGCCGATGCCTTTGCCCTTGAGCCTCAAGGTGGTGCCGGTGTTGGAGTTGGGCGGCACCGACAGCGAAACCACGCCGGTCAGGGTCGGCACCGGCACCTTGCCGCCCAGCACCGCCTCTTTCAGCGTCACGGCCAAGTCGGTGCGGATGTCGTTGCCATCGCGGGTCAGCGTCGGATGCGGCGCCACCGAAACCTGCAGCAGGATATCGCCATTGGGGCCGCCGCCACGGCCGGCGCCGCCGCGCCCTTTGACGCGCACCACCTGACCGTCTTTCACGCCGACCGGAATCTTGACGTCGAGCTGCTCGCCATTCTGCAGCACGATGCGGCGCGTGCCGCCGCTGGCGGCTTCGGCGAAGCTGACGGTGACGGCGGCGGAGAAATCCTCGCCCTTGCTGGCGCGAGGCTGGCCGCGCCGCCGCCCACCGCCGCCCATCAGGTCGGCGAAGATGTCCTCGAAACCGGCCGCGCCGCCCGGCGCCTGATCGAAGCTGAACTTGAATCCGCCGGCGCGCGGATCGCCGCCACCAGAGCCGAACGGATTGCCCTGACGGAAACCGCCATGCTGGCGCGGATCAAAGCCGCGCGGATTGCCGTCGGCGCCGATGGCGCCGGCGTCGAACTGGGCGCGCTTTTCCTTGTCGCCCAGAATGTCATAGGCGCCGGAAATTTCCTGGAAGCGCTTTTGCGCGGCGGCGTCTCCGGCATGCTTGTCGGGATGATGCTTCTTGGCCAGCGTGCGGAACGCCTTTTTGACGTCCGCTTCGCTGGCGCCCTTGGGCACGCCGAGAATCTTGTAAGGGTCGTCCATGGTTCGAATCTGCCTTTATCCCAATATAGGCAGGGATTTGTGTCTTGCCAGTTGGGCCAAGGCTAAGTTGAGCCTCAGGGTTTTGCCGCTGGCGGGGTGGGGGCCAGCGTCTCCTGCAGCGGGGCCGGGGCGGGAGGCGAGGGCGGCGGCATCGCCAGAAGACGGTCCGAGGCCTCTTTCATGCCCCGGGTGCCTGCGGCGGCGTAAAGCTTGCGGGCGATCTCGACATCCTGCGGCACCAGTCCCTCGGCACCGGTCTCGAACATCTGGCCGAGCTGGAACAGGGCGATGGGATGGTTGGCGGTGGCGGCGGCCTTCAGCAGGGGCAGCGCGGCCTTGGGGTCGGGCTTGCCGCCTTCGCCCTTCAGCAGCATGTCGGCCAGGTCGGCCTGGGCGGTGGCCAGGCCTGCTCCCGCGGCCCGCTCGTAAATCTCCATCGCCCGCCTTGGATCGCGGGTGGTGCCCTGACCCTTGCGCAGCATCATGGCGATGTTGCGCATGGCGGCGACGTCTTCATATTGCAGGCCCCACCAGATCTTGAAGGCTTCCGCGTAATTTCCGGCGTCATACTGGGCG
>JBBSKJ010000026.1:0-12935 GCA_038256475.1 Micropepsales bacterium
AAAACCCTTCGCACCATGCCCCTTTCCTATGCCGGAAAGCCCAGCGAATTCGGTGGTGATATCGATGTTGCCGGCAAGGGCCAGTATGAGATGACGATCTATGCCTATGATCCGGCGAATGGAAATACGGGCCTTGACCGCTTCACGGTCACTGTCAGGTAAGCTTGGCTTGAGTCCGCGGTTGATGTGCAACGTGATAGTGTGACGGGCGAGGCACTTCCAGGAAGGACATTCCGCATGAATATTTTCAAGACGGTTTCCCTGACATGGTGGCAGGTCAGCATTTTCAAACTGGGAATGGCAGCCGCCGGAATCGCGGCGGGGACCTATTGGAGCGCCTGCTTCGCGGGCTATCTTCCTGTCATTATAGTTATTGCCGCCATTTCCCTGGCCTACATCACCTATGTCTGGGCGAAGCAGTAGCTGTCCCGAATGCGAGGAATGGGTTACCCCGCCTTGATCGCACAATGCAGGCAGGTGGGGGCGCCCGGGTCCGCCGCCAATCGCTTGGGCGCTATATCCTCGCCGCACACCAGACAGGCGCCATATTCGCCCTTTGCGATGCGGCGTAGCGCGGCTTCAAGCTTTTGCAATTCCATCTCCCGCCTTTTTTCCGACGCCAGCGCCATGGCCTGTATCTGCAGGGAGTCCATGCGGGAGAGCCGGCCCACCGAGCTTTGGTCGAGCTCGACCGGCTGCCGATCATCGGCGGTGTTCTGGCTGGCTTCCTGGATGGCCGCGATGCGGCTTTCGATTTCCGCGCGAATCTTGTCCAGATCATACTGGGTCACTTCGGCGCTTCGCTCTTGATGGGAGCGGGCGCAGAGCGCTGCCAGAAGGCCCTGCCTTCCAGCCACTGCCAGATCAGGAGAGCAGGAAACCCGGCGATGATCTCCCGGGCGCGGCGCAGCAGCGAAACGGCAAGACCAAGTTCGGGCGGCGCGCCGAACAAGGGCGCCAGCATGGCATAGCCCGCTTCCTGCACCCCCAGGGACGCCGGCACGAAGAAGACCACGCTGCGCAACATGCAAAGCAGCGCTTCTATCGCCAGGGCTTCGAGAAAGCTGATCTCGGCGCCGACCAGATAAAACGCCAGATAGGTGAGAAACCCACCCGCGATCCAGCCGGCAAAATGAATGGTGCAGGCAACCGCAATCCGCCCATAGGAGCCGTACATTTCATACAGCGCCCAGGTGCTGGTAGCCTCCACCTTCAACTGGGGCATGATACGCAGGGCAAGATTCTTGAGGGGCTTCATGCCGCCATTGGCGAGAATGAGCGCCAGCACGGCGAAGATCAGCACGATGATCACGCCCGCCGTCAGAGCCTCATAAAAGGTGGCGTTGTCAGGCATGCTTTCGAGCCTGGCGACGCATATCGCAACCCCAAGCGCGATAAAGGCCACCTGGGCGATCATTTCCGTCGTTGTGTCCACCACCGTCGAAGCGATCGCGTAAGACGGAAGGAGTTTTCGCAGCATCATGTATCGGATGGAGGCGACCATTCCGCCCATCACGGTCAGCGGCGAGATATCGGCCACCGCATCGCGGATCATGCGGCCCAGGACGAATTCCTTGAGCGGTATGCGGTGCTCTTCGGGGATCAGGCTTCGCCAGGCCACGCCCAGCAGCACGGTCGGAATCACCGAGGCCAGGCAAAGCCAGGCCAGACCGCTCACGCCTGCCAGGCGCAGACTGTCAACCAGCGCATCATATCCGACGAGCCAGACGAGCCAGACCGTCACCCCGATTCCGGCAATGGCGGCCGCGATGATGAGCGCCCTCTTCATGGCGATTGCCACGCGCAAAGGCGGCAATGGCTTGCCGCGCGTGAAACATCGGTCGACTGATGAATGTCCGGAAGGCCGGAAAAAAACATTCGGGGGCCAGGAGTTGAAGCGACGCCGCAATGCGCGGATGGTTTGAAAAACCGAACTCGGAAAAAAGCGAGCCTTGAAATCGCTATGGTTATCCCGGGATAGGCGCCGGGCCGAGCCACCCGGCATGCCGGGTCCAATCTGGGCGTCAAGATAGCGGAGAGCGATCTGCTGACGCAAGCATGGCCTCTTTCAGCACGGTCTTGGCCGCCCGCCTAGCGCAGCAAAAGAATGGGCGTGGCGACCGTCCGCACCATGGCGGTGGTGGTGCTTCCCACGATCAGGGTGCGAAGCGGCGAATGACCATACGCGCCCATGACCAGCAAGCCTTGCGGGTGCTGCGCCATATAGCTTGCGATCACGTCTTCCGGCGATCCGTCTGCCACATGGATCGTCGGCTTCTTGTTCCCGTAAAAATGAACCGCCGCCCGGTCCAGTCGTTCACGGTGGGTCACGTCGTCCCGTCCGGCGCTGACCAGATGGATATCCATGTCCAGGAACAGCGGGGACTGGGCCACATAGTTGACCGCACGGCCGGCGGCGGGGCTGCCATCGAACGCGATGACCGCGAGCTCGGGAGGCTGGAACTCGCGGGAGGCAATCAACACCGGCTTGACGCTGGACCGGACAACGCGCTCCACCTTGGACCCGAGGTGATCCGCCGCGAAGGCCCCGGATGCGCCGCGCTTGCCCATCACAACCAGATCGGCGTCCTCTTCGCGCTCTATGATCGTTTCCACAATGCCGCCATGGCGGTGGATCTGGCGCACGTCGGTGACGCCGGCGGCGCGAAGCTGCTGCTCGGCGGCGGCGAGCAGGATGCGACCCCGCTCGATGGCCAGCCTGCCTTCCGCCTCGTCGATCCGGGTCAGTTCTTCCAGCAGCTCGCGCTTGACCCCCAGGCCGATCGCCCCGCTGAGATCACGGCGCGCCGCGACGGCGTCGTTGCGCTGGACGACATGCAGAACCTCGACCGGCAGGGACAGGCGCGCGGCTGTCCAGCCTGCCAGCGCGCAGACACTGGCGGCGTAGGGAGACGAATCGATACAGGCGAGTATCCTGGACATGTCGTCTCCTCAATGAACCGCGGCCTTGTCGCCCGCGCCCGGCTTGTCGTGGGTCGCGAAACGACCAACCATCGTCGCGCTTGCCTCGTTCATTCCCACAATTTCGACGATAGTGCCCTCGCGCCGAAATTTCAAAATCGCCTTGTCGAGAATTCCGACGGCGGAAATATCCCAGAAATGGGCCGCCGAAACATCAATGACGGCCCGGTCGATCACTTCCTTGAAATCAAAGGCATCGGCAAAGCGCTCGGTGGAACCAAAGAAGACCTGTCCGCTGATCCGGTAGGTGCGGGTGCCGCCATCGGGCGACAATTGCGACTCCACTTCAAACAGGCGGCTGACCTTTCCGGCAAAAAACAGACCGCTGAGAACGACACCCATCAGCACGCCCTGGGCGAGATTGTGGGTGGCGACGACCACGATCACCGTCGCAACCATCACGACGGACGACTGCCAGGGATGCTTGCGCAGATTGCGGATCGAGTCCCAGCTGAATGTGCCGATGGAGACCATGATCATCACCGCCACCAGCGCGGGCATCGGTATCTTGCTGACCACCGGACCCAGCACGACGATCAGGAACAGCAGGAAGCAGCCCGCGACCAGGCTGGAGAGCCGCGTGGACCCGCCCGATTTGATGTTGATCACGGACTGCCCAATCATGGCGCAACCGCCCATGCCCCCAAAAAATCCCGTGACCAGATTGGCAAGGCCCTGACCCTTGCATTCGCGGCGCTTGTCGCTGGGCGTGTCGGTGAAATCGTCGACGATCTGGGCCGTCATCATGGATTCCAGCAGGCCCACCGCCGCCATCGTCAGCGAATAGGGAAATATGATCCGCAGGGTTTCAAAGGTGAAAGGAATGGCGGGAATGGCGAAGAAGGGAAGCGATGACGGCAGCTGTCCCATGTCGCCGACTGTGTTGACCTTGATGCCGCCATACACCGTGATAAGCGTCAGGACGATGATCGCGACAAGCGGCGAAGGCACAACCTTGGTAAAGCGCGGGAGCAGATAGATGATCGCCAAACCGCCCGCCACCATCACATAGGTGACCCAGGTGACATTTATGAGCTGCGGCAGCTGCGCGACAAAGATCAGGATGGCCAGCGCATTGACAAAGCCGGTTATGACCGAGCGCGAGACATACTGCATCAGCACATCCAGACGCAGGAAACCGGCGGCGATCTGGATGACGCCCATCAAGACCGTGGCGGCGAAAAGATACTGGACGCCGTGCAGCTTGATCAGCGGAAGCACCAGAACGGCGATGGCCGCGGTTGCCGCCGAGATCATGCCGGGGCGCCCGCCCACAAGGGCAGTGATGACGGCAATGGAAAAGGAGGCGTAGAGCCCGACCTTGGGATCGACCCCCGCGATGACCGAAAAGCCGATGGCTTCGGGAATCAAGGCAAGCGCGACGACAATTCCGGCCAGAATATTTGCGCGTGGATTGGCGAACCACTCACTGCGAAGCGAGGCAAGCGAGAACATGAAAACCTGATTGCGAAACGCTGGCGGAGGATCGGCATGGTCGCCGATGGGGTCACGGCACTGAGCGTTGTGTTATCCCGGGGATAGGCGCCGGGCCGAGCCACCCGACAGGTCGGGTCCGTTCACCGGCGCGTCTTATCTCCTGGCCCCAATTGCTGCAAGTGCTAAATCCGGAAAAGCAGGGTGTGCCAAAGGGCGCGGCCCGCTAAAGCTCATCGCAGCCATCGAGAAAAATGATGCTGGAGAGCACGCCAATGACGACGCACAAGATTCAGGCCTTCGATTCCAACGCCATGGCGTGGAAGGAAAGTGTCATACCCGCGCTGGGCAAGGCGATTTTCGTCAAGCCGTTCGTGGAGGACCCGCAGACCGGCGTCACGGTGCGGATGGCGAAGTATCCCGCCGGCTTCATGAACACCTGGCATACCCATCCCTGTGCCCATGGGATTTATGTGCTGGAAGGCACATTGGTCACCCATGAGGGGTCATTCGGACCGGGCAACTTTGTCTGGTTTGAGGAAGGCATGCGGATGCAGCATGGCGCGACGCAGGATCAAGACGTCACCGTGCTGTTCATCACCAACAAGAAGTTCGAGATCTGGCACGAAAATCCGGTTGTTTAGGCAAAGTCGAGAAGTTGGATTCCCTTCCCTCGCATCACGCTGCCGCGTGATGCTCGCCGGGAATGACAGTTACCTGCCCGTCATCGCCTCATGGATGACGTGATAGATGGTGTGCTGCTCGATGGTGCCCTTGAACAGATGCGCCAGGGGTCCTGAGGCGCGCACCGCCACGTCCTCGCCGCCATGGGTTTCGCCGGCCAGCGGGATCAGCGCCTGCTGGCGATAGTCGAGCGCGGTGGTGTCGGTGGCGGCGGGATCGGGCCGCGGGCTTGGGGCCGCGCCCGGACCATTGGCATAGCCCAGCGTGGTGTAGGCCTTGCCGTCCTTGGCCCTGATCACTTCGCCGTCCATGCCCCGGGCCACGCCCAGGACCGGGTTGCCACGCAGGGGATAACCGCTCATCGCCAGCGTGTGGCTGTGATCGGCGGTGGCCAGCACCAGCGTGTCTTTCACATCCACCATGTCGAGCGCGGCACGCACCGCATCGTCCAGCGCGACGGCGTCTTCCAGCGCCCGGCGGGCATTGCCGGCATGATGGGCGTGATCGACGCGGCCGCCTTCGACCAGCAGAACGTAACCGGTCTTGTTGGTGCCCAGCTTGGTGATGGCGGCGCGGGTGAGATCGGCCAGCGAGGGTTCGCCGCCCTTGTCCGAGGCGCGGTCGGCTTCATATTGCATGTGATCGGGCTGGAAGAGGCCCAGCACCTTCTGGTTCGCCTTCATGTCGAGCGCGGCAAAGTCGCGGGCGTTCCAGACAAAGGCGCCATTGGGGTTGCGCTGGCGCCAGTCGGCAGTCAGATCGCGGTTGTCGGTGCGCCGGCCTTTTTGGTCGGTGTATTCCGGATCGGGCGTGGTGGCGGGCAGGAAGTTGCTGCGTCCGCCGCCCAGAATAATATCCAGCTTGGCGCCAACGGGATTTTCTATCATCTGGCGCGCGATATCCAGGCATCCGGCGCTCTTGGCCGCGACCGGCATGTCGCTATCGGCTTCCCAGTCGCGCTGCGGCGTGTGGGCATAGGCTGCGGCGGGCGTGGCATGAGTGATGCGCGCGGTGGAGATGATGCCGGTGGCGCGGCCGGTGCCCTGGGCAAAGGCGAAGATCGAGGGCACGGTCTTGTCCTTAGATCCCGCGCAATCATCTTCCAGGGCTTCGGGTCCAAGACCGATGATGCCGTTGCGCAGCTTCACCCCGGCCAGCATGGCGCTGGCGGTGGGCGCGGAGTCCGACACCTGGGCGTCATGGGAATAGGTTTTGACCAGCGCGGCATGGGCCAGGCTGTCCATGGCGGTGGTGAAGGATTCGCCGTCGCGGCCCAGTTTCTGGCCCTGATAGATGCGCGCCGCCGTCTGGGTGCTGATGCCCATGCCGTCACCGATGAAGATGATGACATTCCTGGCCCGCGCGTTGATCGGCGTGCTGGCCTTGAGCCGCGCCAATTCGTCCCTGGCCTGGCGGCGGTAATCCTCGCTGGTGACCTGGGCGCCCTTCGTAATTGTCTGGGTGATGGCTTGCGCGGTGGCGGGCGAAGAAATCATCAGCGCAGCGAATAGCGGGGCCAAGGATGCGGCAAGGGGACGGGCGATCATCATTGGTGGTTCTTTCCTGCGGGGCGCGAAAGCGTGGGTTTCCTAGCATGACGGTGGATTCGTCTCAAACTGGAATCAAACCGTGCGCGACGTGCCAAGGAGCCGTCATGATTTTGAAGCTTTCTGGGAAGATGAAAGCGGCGCCGCGCCACCTTCGTCGACCTGTCGGCCCACCGGAAGTAACTGGCGCGCGGGCCCCTGCCCCGCTAGCATTCCAGCAAAACGGGGTGGGGCATGGCGCGCAAACTGCTGGTCTATCAATCGCTATGGGCGATGGAGCGGCGCCGTCCCGACGGTCAGGAATGGGAGCTGGAGGAAAAGCTCGCCATGATCCGTGATGCCGGCTTTGACGGCTGCGGCGTGCGTTTCATCGATGCCGATTATGCGCGCCAGGTCACAAGCTTCCTACGCCAGCACGGCATGACGTGGCAGGCGCAATGCTATCCGCGGAGTGTGGATGACCTGAAGCCGGTGCTGGCGCTGGTGAAGGAGCTGGGCGCCGATCACCTGAACCTGCAGCCGGATGTGCGCCCCTATACGCTGGAAGAATGCGTTCCTTACATTGATGGCTGGCGCAGACTGGCCAGCGAGGCGGGCGTCGAGATGCATATCGAGACGCATCGCGACCGCATGACCACTGACCTGTTCTT
Source organism: Micropepsales bacterium (assembly GCA_038256475.1). GTDB lineage: Bacteria > Pseudomonadota > Alphaproteobacteria > Micropepsales > Micropepsaceae > Rhizomicrobium. The sequence goes on from JBBSKJ010000026.1 coordinate 7,298, forward strand.
CACCCTGCATTTGCTGGACCGATTTCCCGATTTACGGTTCACCGCGGATCTTTCGCACTATGTCGTTGGGCGCGAATTCGCTTGGCCGATCGCGCCGGAAAATCACGCCATGATGAAGCGCATCCTGGACAATAGCTGGGGCATTCATGGCCGCGTCGCCAGCCGCGAACAGATCCAGGTGCAGTTCAACTTTTCCCAGCACAATGACTGGCTGGACCTGTTCATGGACTGGTGGGAATACGGTATCCGGTCGTGGAAGACGCGGGCCGGGCCGGACGAGACGCTGACCTTTTTGTGCGAGTTCGGGCCGCCGCCCTATGCCATCACCGGCGCGGATGGTTATGAACTGTCCGACCGCTGGCAGGAATCGCTGCAGATGAAAGACATGATCCGCGATCTGTGGAAGCGGATCGGCGGCGACTAGTCGCGGTCCTGCACATCGTCTGCGCTGATGTCGTTCTTGTAGGTTTCGGGCCCGCACCACACCGCAAAGGCCGTCACCAGCGACACCGCGATCACATAGACCGCCACGCCCCAGGGTGCGCCCGCCATCCAGGCCACCAAACTCGCGGCGATCAGGGGCGCGGGCCCGCCCGCGATGATCGATCCCAGTTCGCGGGCGAAGGCAAAACCGGAATAGCGCAGGCGCGGCCCGAACAGTTCAGCGAAATAGACCGCCTGCGGCCCGAACATCGCGCCGCAGCCAACGCCCATCACAATGATGAAGGCCAGCGCGATCAGGACCGGATCGGTCGTCCCCACCAGCAGGAAAAAGGGAAAGGCGGCGACGGCCGAGAACAGCGCCCCGAACATATAGACCGGGCGGCGGCCGATGCGGTCCGACAGCCAGGCAAAGAACACCAGTCCGCAGACCAGGGCGACATTGCCGCAGATCACCCCGGCCAGCGCCACGTTGCGCGGCACTTCCAGGGTGGTGATCAGGTAGCTGAGGCCGAAGACGGGATAGAGATAGCCCAGCGCGTTTTCCGCCAGCCGAGCCCCCACCACCACGAAGAAATTGCGCGGGCTGCGCCGGATGGCTTCCAGCGCCGGGAGTTTCAGCGGCGGACGCTTGGCGCGGGCGGCTTCGAACACCGGCGTCTCGCTGACCTTGGCGCGGATATAGACGCCCAGCACCAGCAGCAGGATCGAGCCCAGGAACGGCACGCGCCAGCCCCAGCTCATCAAATCATCAGCGGCCAGCATGCCGATCAGCCAGAATGTCAGGCCCGCCAGCGCATTGCCCACCGTGGTGCCCATCGGCGCGAAGGCGCCGTACAGCCCGCGCCGGCCTTCGGGCGCGAACTCCACCGCCATCACCACCGCGCCGCCATATTCCGCGCCCGCGCCGAAGCCCTGCAGCAGCCGCATGGCAAGCAGCAGGATGGGCGCCCAGATGCCGATCTGGGCATAGGTGGGAAGCAGGCCGATCAGGAAGGTGCTGCCGCCCACCAGCAGCAAGGTCGCCACCAGCATGGGCTTGCGGCCCCAGCGGTCGCCGAAATGGCCGAAGAACAATCCGCCGAAGGGCCGGGCCAAAAAGCCCACCGCAAAGGTGGCGAAGGAGGCCATTACCCCGGTGGTGGGATCATAGGTGGGAAAGAACAGCGGCCCGAACACCAGCGCCGAGGCCATGCCGTAGATGAAGAAGTCGTACCATTCCAGCGCCGAGCCAATGCCGGCGGCCAGCATCACATGGCGCAAAGTGGTGGGCGATGGGGCCTTTGCGTCGCTCACACTGTTCCCCCCAGACGGCGTCTTGAGCGCGCCGCTTAAACTTTTGCCGGCTCGCGACTGTTTTCATCGGGCGCGGTCCCGCGCCGGGCGAAATACTTGTTCTGTGCCGTGCTCTGGTTCTCATAGATCGAGCCCTGGAACGGTGCGGGCGGCAGCGGCATGCGCACGGGCGTGGCTACGATGCGCGGCGTGTTGATCACCGTCCCCGACACCAGATTGCGATTATATTGCTCCCAATCCTTGATGCCCATCAGCGGAAAGGCATCGCCCGCGGAGAATTCATAGAGCAGCAGCCTGCGCGGCTTGTCGGAGACATTCTGCGCCGAGCCGTGCACCAGCCGCACATGATGGAAGCTCATCGATCCGGCCTTGCCGGTCAGTGGCACGGCGCTTTCGAAATCCACTTCCTGGCGCGTCGGGTCCATGGCGCCGCAGAAGTAGCCGTTCGAATGATGATCCCAGGTGGGGCCCTTGTGCGAACCGGGCACCACCATCAGCGGGCCGTTTTCCATAAAGGCATCATCCAGCATCACGCCGACCGCCAGCATGTCGTCATTGGTGTGGGGGTAGAAGGCCCAGTCCTGGTGCCATTCCACCGGCGAGCCGTAATGCGGCGCCTTCAGATTGATCTTGGAGCTTTGCAGCCGTACGCCTGACGGGCCCAGCAGCTTTTCCAGGATCCGCACCATGCGCGGATACTGCGCCAGTTCCCAGAACACCGGGGTGTGGCTGTGCGGCAGCTTGATGCGGCGGACCTTGGGGCTCTGCGGCGTATGCCCCGGCTCCAGGTCATAGACGTCGGTATGTTCGGACACCGACGCCGCATCGGCCACCAGCGCGTCCAGCGCCTCGCGCAACCGCGCCAGCAGGTCAGGCGCGATCACATCGGGCACCACCAGATAGCCGGTCTCGTGATAGCGGGCGACGTCGCGGTCGGTGATCATGCGAGGATGCTGGCCTACCGCGCTTGAGGCGTCAATTATGCAGTTGCGAAGGGCTACAGCCGAACGGCGGGCGCCAGCAGCGCTTCCCACTGCGCCGCGCGCGCCGCCCAGTTGCTGATGCGGCCCACGGCCTGGGCTTGCGCGAAACGCTCCTGCGCCCATTCCTTCGGGGCGCGCAGGAAGTCCGCTTCGTTCCTGTCCAGCAGGGCGGCGATGCCGGCGACATGGCTTTCGCGGGTAAAGCCGCCCCCGACCGGCAACAGGTCGGCAAAACCCATGGTGGTTTCCGGCAGGGCGCCGAAAGTGTTGCTGATGACTTTGAGTCCGGCGGCCAGGGCTTCCTGCGCCACGATGCAATAGGTCTCGATGAAGGTGGAGGGATAGACCAGGAACGCGGCCTGGCGGAATTGACGCGCCAGTTCTGCCTGGCCCACCCCGCCATGATGATGGATGCGCGGGTTGGCGCCCATCGCGGCATAGAGCGCGGCAAAACGGTCGTCAGAGTCCTGGTAGGCCTGCATGGAGGAAAACACATGCAGTTCGGTCTTTGCCTTTGTGCGCCCCATCACCTCGACCAGTTCGTCCAAGCCGCGAAATGGCATGGAGGCATAGACGGCGCGGTTCTGCTTGGCGGCCAGCAATTCCTCGGCGCTGGAAAACATGTTCTCGAAGCCGGGACTGACGGCATTGCCGATCACCACGCCGCGCGTGGCGAGCTTGAAATCGCCGCGCTGGGTCTCGCTGACATAGACGATAAAATCGAGCATGTGCTGGACCTGGGGCAGCAGATTAAGCGCCGGCTGGTTGGCGAAGACATGCGGCCAGGCGATGTTGAGGGTGCGGGGACTGCCGCTTCTTATATAGGGCGCGATGTCGGGATAATTGACGGCGATAGCCGCGTCGTAGTTTTCCTTAGCGAAATAGCCTGCCGGATCGTTCAGCACCGGCTGAACCGTCTGATGCTTCACGCCCATCAGCACCGGCGGCGTGCCATCCGGCAACAGCGATATCAGCGTGACGTCATGGCCGCGTGCCGCCAGGGACCGCGCCAGATAGCACAGGCAGGAGGCGATGCCGCCCAAGGGCGCGCTTTGCGGCGTCGCGACATTGAACGCCATGGTGCTGGGATTGAAGAAGGCGATTTTCATGCGGGCTCAAGATTGCACGGCCACGCCCAAAGAAAAAGGCGCTCCGCAAGGGAGCGCCTTTTGCCGGATGACCGTTCTCAGATCGTCACATTTCCAGATTTCGCAGCCTTCACCAGATGCTCGGCGCAGCGATAGGCCAGCGCCGAGATGGTCATGGTGGGATGGTTGCGCCCGCCGGTCACCATGCTGGAGCCGTCAACCACGAACAGGTTGGGCACGTCATGGGCCCGGTGATACTTGTTGACCACGGAGGATTTGGAATCGTTGCCCATGCGGCAGGAGCCGCGGGCATGCGAACCGCCGCGGCTGTCGGACAGGTTGTCGGCCCACACTTCGGTGGCGCCCGCGGCTTTGAGAATCTCCACCGATTTGTCGATGAAAAAGCGCATCGCCTTGAAGTCATTCTCATGGCTGGTGGTGGTGATGCGCAGCGCCGGCAGGCCCCAGGCATCCTTGGCCTCGGGATCCAGGTCCACCATGTTGGTTTCCAGCGGCAGCTGGGAGATGAAGTTCACCAAGGTGAGCCGGCGGTTGGCCTGCTCGATCAACGCCTTCTTGTAGCCCGCGCCCCAGCTCGGCGCATTGCGCGGCCCTGACAGGCCATACTGGATCGGCGATTGCTGGCCGCGCGCCGTCATGCGGCCGCCGCCATACCAGCCGCGGCCCTTCACATCGTTGGGAACGTAAGACAGCACCGCCGCGCCGGTGACACAGCCTTTGTACTCGTTGAGCGGATCGGCGAAGAGCGCGGAGGCGCCGCCGCCATTGCCCACCATCAGATACTTGCCGACGACGCCACTGGAATTGGCCAACCCGTTCTGGAAGCGGTTGGACTTGGACATCAAAAGCAGGCGCGGTGATTCCGTGCCATTGGCCGCCAGCACCACGCATTTGGCCTTCTGGAAGACTTCGCGGTTGTCGTTCTTCTTGTCCAGATAGATGACGCCGGTGGCGCGGCCCGCATCATTGACCGAAATCTCGCGGACATAGGAATTGGGGCGAATCTCGCAATTGCCGGTCGCCACCGCGATGGGCAGCAGCGACACCGCGGAGGAAGAACGCGCCTTCACCTGGCAGCCATAGCCCGAGCACATGCCGCAATTGATGCAGGCGCTGCGCCCATTATAAGGCTCGGTAATGATGGCGGCGACGTTGGGCGTCACGACAAGGCCCAGCTTGTCTGCCGCCTTCTGCACCAGTGCGCCAGAGCTTTTCAGCGGCAGCGGCGGCACCGGATAGGGCTTGGACATGGGCGCGATCAGCGGCGACTGGATGTTGGGGCCGGAAACGCCAATCTCCCATTCCGCCTGGACGTAATAGGGCTCCAGCTCTTTATACGTTATCGGCCAGTCGGCAATGCCGGTGCCCTTCATGGTGCCGAAGCGGCTGGCCTCGTCGAACTCCCAGGGCAGATGGCGCCAAGATGACGCGCCGTAAGTGACGGTGCCGCCGCCCACCACGCAGCCGAAATTGTGATTGCCGGGCACCGCCTTTTCGTTGGCGTTGCGGCGGAAGGTGTTGACGTGCCGCCGGGGGTCGCTGATCAGCGTTTCGTCTTCGGTGGGGAAACGGTTGCTGAGTTCGTCCTTGCTGTAATCCTGTTCATGGCCATAGGCGCCCCAGCCGCCCTGCTCCATCACCACCACCGAGAAACCGGCGATGGCAAGCTGCTTGGCCATCACCGAGCCGCCGGCGCCGGTGCCGATCACCACGAAATCCACTTCCTCGTTCGGGCTGTATTTTTTCATCGCATCACGCCTTGTCATAGGCGCCGAACGGGGCGCGGAAGTTGAGGCTGTCGTCGAAGCC
>JBBSKJ010000027.1:0-12711 GCA_038256475.1 Micropepsales bacterium
GCGTCGGCCTCCAGCTCATAGACCCAGTGCCCGTCCGGCTTCTGCTGGGCGAGGATCGCGTCGGTGGCGGCGCGGATGGCGCCTTCCACGCTGGCAAACTCGCCGGGATTGAGCTGGTTCATGGCGGAACTATAGGCCGAGGTGGCGCAGCGCCAAAGCCGCCGCACTTTCGCCGGAACGCAGGGCGCCTTCAATGGTCGCGGGCAGCCCGGTCTGGGTCCAGTCGCCCGCCAGGAAAAGGTTGCGCCAGCGGGTTTTGACGTCGGGGCGGCGGGCATCCTGGTGCGGCGTGGCGGCGAAGGTGGCGCGTTTTTCCTTAACGATCTGCCAAGCGGGCATCGGGGCGGTGATATTCAGCGCCGTGGCGACATCGGCCCAGATACGCTGGGCGAGGTCTTCGCGGTCCTGATCCACAATGGCGTCGGCGGCCGACACCGTCACCGAGATGCGGTCGTCAAAGGCGAATATCCATTCCGCGGTGCCGCCGATCACGCCCAGCATGGCGGGCGCGCCATTCTTTGTAAGGAAAGAGGGGGGCGGCGTTATCTTGAAGTGCGCATTGACGATGGCGCGGAAATCGTCGGGCACGGTGAGGCCGGGGATCAGGTCGGAGGCGGCCCAAGGCGGTACCGCCAGCACGACAACATCGCGCGGGCCTACCGGCAAGGTGGCGTCGGCAATGTCGAGTGTCATGACTTCGCGGGGCCCCAGGGTCATGCCGCGCAGCCGGGTGCTGAGCCGCAGCGCACCGTTATGCTCTGCCAGATATTTCACCGCCGGTTCAATGAAGGCGGCCGCCAGGGTGGGATGGGCGATGCGCGGCCGATAATGGTGTCCGCCCTTGGCCAGGGTCTCGCGCAGGATCGCGCCCGCAAGTTTGGCGGACGATTCCTCCGGCGCGGTGTTCAGCGCCGCCAGCAGGAAGGGCCGCATCAACCGCTGCCACAGGGGCCCGCGCTCCTGCACGATCCCGTCCAGCCGGGCCTTAGGGCCGGCCCACATCAGCGGCGCATATTTCAGATAGTCGGCTGCATGGCTGCCGGGGACGCGGCGCTTTTCAGAGACGAACCAGTAGGGCAGCGGACCTTCATTGGGGCGCAGGGTCCAGCGCGCGCCATCGCGCAGGTCAACGAAAGCGAACGCGGCATGGGGCGGACCCGCCAGCGCATTTTTCGCACCGATGCGCGCCAGATAGGTATGCACTGCCTGATTGCCCGACAGCACCAGATGATTGCCATTGTCGATGACGCAGCCCATGGCGGAATCGAAATAGGAGCGGCAACGGCCGCCCGCCTGCCCCGCCGCCTCGATCACCTCGACGGGCACGCCGCGCGCCGCCAGGGAGGTGGCGGCGGACAGCCCGGCCAGACCGCCGCCGACAATGTAGGCTTTGCCCATCAAGAAAACAGACCTTGGCGCAGCACCAGCGACAGCAAGCGCCGCCGGGGCAGCGAGACACGGCGGCGCGGCGGGGTGAAGCCCTGCGCTTCACTGGCGCGCAATATCTCGGAATAGACCGCGCCCATCAGGCGCGGGGTCTTGATGCGGCCCTTGGGACGGGCAGCGAGGATGCGCGCTGCTTCGTCATAATGATGATGCGCCATCTTCGCCACGCGGCGGCAGACGCCGTCGATGCAGGGACTGGCGATAATGGCCTTGGGATCCAGGGCGGTGATGCCGGCTTCCTCCAGATATTCGCGCGGCAGATAGAGACGGCCGATGGCGGCGTCTTCGTCGATGTCGCGCAGGATGTTGGTCAGCTGCAGCGCCCGGCCCAGATGGTGGGCGAGGTCAAAGCCCGGCCCCTCGTCCATGCCGAACACCTTGATGGACAGCCGTCCCACCGCGCTGGCTACCCGGTCGCAATACAGATCGAGGGTGGCGAGATCGGGCGCGACAATGTCTTCGGCCACGTCCATGTCCATGCCGTCCAGCACGGCGATGAAGTCATCGCGCCTGAGCCCATACCGCGCCACGGCCGGCGCCAGGAATGCCACGCGCGGCGACTTGGCGCCGGCATACAGGTCGGCAAGATCGGCCCGCCATTGCTCCAGCTTTTCGTGCCGCTCGGGCCGGGTGCCGATGCCGTCATCGGCGATGTCGTCCACCTTGCGGCAGAAGGCATAGATCGCGAACATGGCGTCGCGTTCCTCGCGCGGCATCAGCCGCATGGCCATGTAGAAAGAACTGCCGGCGGCCTTTTTCTGCACCGCGGCGGCGGCCGCGCCGCCGATATTTTCTGCATTGGTCATTGTGAGCGTCTCAGGCGCATCAGCGCGAAGGCAGGAAGGCGTTTCAGGAACAGCGTCGCCACATCCCATTTGGAATGATGCACGGATTGCGACAGCGGATCGCGGGTCATCAGCAACGTGTTGAGATCGTCGGCCAGTGTCTGGATGAGATCGACTTCCAGCGCAAGCCGACTGTTCTTTATGCCCTGCGAAAAGGGCCGGGAACGCGCCAGCAGCTCGGCATTGCGCCGCGCGAGGTCTGCAATCACCCCGGCAAGGGCGGGGGTGCCCTTGTCCCGGGCCAGTGCCTCGACGCCGATGCCGGCAAGGAGTGGTTCGGGGATATAGACGCGATTCAAATCCCGGTAATCCTTGCCGCAGTCCTGCAGGTGGTTGATCACCTGCAAGGCGGCGCACAGTGCATCATTGGCGGGCCACAGGCTCTGGGCTTCGCCGTGCACATCCAGCACAAAGCGGCCCACCGGCATGGCGCTGTAGCGGCAGTAGTCGATCAGCTCGTCCCAGTCCCGGTAGCGCAGCTTGGTGCAGTCACGGCGGAAGGCTTCCAGCAGGTCCAGCGCATGCACCGGTGACAGGCGGCGTTCCGCCAGGATGGTGCGCAGCGCGACGCCTTCGCGCACCGCATCGCTTTCGCCCATCAGACTGGCGCGCATCTGTTCCAGCAGTGCCAGCTTTTCTTCCGGCGTGGCGGATGGATTGTCCGAGACATCGTCGGCGGCGCGGACAAAATGATAGAAGGCCAGCACCGGCGGACGGTGCTGCGGCGCGATCAGGACCGAGGCGACGGGGAAATTCTCGTCCCTGTGGCCCTTGCCCGACTGAAGTTCGGCAACCGCGCTCATGCTTTTTCGCTTCCACCTGCATTGGCCTGGGGGCGGCCTTTCCACATGCCGCCCTTGCCGGACCAGTATTGTATCGCCGATTCCAGGGTGAAGGCGGCATAGAAGGCGCCGATCAGCGGCAGGGCCGCGCCCCACAAGGGCGACAGGCGGTAGAAGCGCAGGATGGGCTGGAACATCACCGCCATGATCAGCCAGGCCGCCCACCCGGCCAGCTGGGAGATGCCCCAGGCAAACAGCGCCGTCATCACCGGCGCGATATAGACCATCATCAGGCCAAGCAGCGTACCCGCCAGCAGCAGGGGCGAATAATTCAGCTGGGCATAGGCCGAGCGCGCCACCATCTGGCGGATGTCGGCCAGATGCTCGTAAGAGCGCAAGGACAGCGCGCGGTCGGTCAGCCCCAGCCAGATCGGGCCCTGGCCCTTCATGGCCCGGCCCAGGGCGCAATCATCGATGATATTGTGGCGGATGGCGGCAATGCCGCCGGCCTTTTCCAGCGCGCCGCGCCGCGCCAGCATGCAGCCGCCTGCCGCCGCCGCGACTTTGGACTTGGGATCGTTGACCGCGCCAAAGGGAAACAGCATGTCGAAGAAAAAGACAAAGGCCGGGATCAGGAAGTGCTCGGACGCGGTCTTGCAGGAGAGCCGCACCATCAGCGACACCAGAACCTTGTCACCTTCCTCGGCGCGCGCCACCAGCCGGCTGAGATTCTCGGGCGTGTGGGCGATGTCGGCGTCGGTGAACCAGATGAACTCCGGCGCACGCAGGGCGGCGTGTTCGCTGCCCTGATGCATGGCCCACAATTTTCCGGTCCAGCCGGCCGGCCGGGCCGCGCCGGTCAGCACCGTCAGGCGCGGCGAATTCAGCGCCTTGGCCAAATCGGCGGTGCTGTCATCGGACTGGTCGTCCACCAGCACGATATGGAACTGGCCCGGATAGTCCTGGGCAACAAGACTGCCGATGCTGCGCTGGATCACATCGGCCTCGTTGCGGGCCGGCACCACGGCCACCACCGAGGGCCAGCGGTCAGGCTCGCGCACGGTAAGCGTGTCGCGTTCGCGCAGCCGCCAGAAGCCTCTGTGAAACAGCAGCAGATACAGCCAAACCGCCAGGGGCAGAAAACCGAACAGGATGCCCGCGATCATCTGAGGTACCCGTTCTGGGCGAACCAGGAGAGCGCATCGGACAGGCCCTCGCGATAGGGCCGCGCGGTATAGCCTAGCTCGCGCCTGGCCTTTTCCGACGAAAAGAACATGCGGTAACGCGACATCCGCAAGGCATCGACGGTAAGGAACGGCTCCTTGCCGGTCAGCCGGGCGATGAACTCCGCGCCCCAGGCCAGGGGAAACAGCGGCGCGCGCGGCAGCTTGATGGTGGGGGCTTTGCGCCCGGACATGGCGGCGATGTCGGCCAACATGACTTCCAGCGACACGTCCTCGCCGCCCAGGATGTAATTCTCGCCCACCCGCCCCTTGTCCAGCGCCAGCAGATGGCCCTGGGCGACGTCATCGACATGCACCAGATTGAGGCCGGTATCGACGAACGCCGGCATGCGGCCGGTGGCGGCTTCCACGATAATGCGACCCGTCGGAGTCGGCTTGATGTCTCGCGGACCAATGGGGGTGGACGGCGCCACGATCACGGCGGGCAGCCTGTGCGTTTCGATCAGTCGCTCGACTTCGCGCTCGGCCACCAGCTTGCTGCGCTTGTAGGCGCCGATCACGCTTTCGGGCGTGTGGCGCGAACTTTCATCGACCGCCGCCTCGCCCGGCTTCAGGGCGGCGACGGAAGAGGTATAGACCACCTTCTCCACGCCGCATTTCAGCGCCGCGCCCATCGCGGCCTGCGCGCCCTTCAGATTGTTGCGCTCGATCTCGCCGGGATCGCGCGCCCATAGCCGGTAATCGGCCGCGACATGAAACAGATAGCGCGCGCCCTTCAGTACCGCGGTCATCGATGCTTCATCACGCATGTCGCCGATGACCGGCTCGCACGCCGTGCCGGCGATATTGTCATGCGAAGCAGTCGGGCGCATCAGCACCCGCACCCGCATGCCGCGGGCCACCAGGGCGCGCGCCACGGCCGAGCCGACAAAACCGGAAGCTCCGGTCACCAGCGCTATATCAGACATGCGTGCCCCCGCCGCTCGCTGGGGCACGCACCACGGCGTCCCACACCGGATCAAAGCCGATCGACCCGACCGGATAGACCGCCGCGATCACGCCGGCCAGCAGTGCCAGGGCGACGCTCCACGTCATCAGGCGGGCAGCGGCTTGGCGCGGAAGCTCCACAGGCGCAGGGCAATACGGGCCAGGAAAGGCACAAAGCGCGGACGCTTGAGGCGCGCGTCATAGGGTGCCAGGCGGCGGTTGTTCTCAGCCAGGCATGTGGCGACAAGTTCGCCGACACTGAGGTCGGAGCCCAACTGTTCGGCGCTGCTCACGGTGAAGTTATGATCACCCTGGTCGCCCGATACCTGCGAGGCGATGCCCAGACGCTCATAGATCATGAACAGCCAGACCGCGAAAACCTTCAATTCGAACCAGGGACGGCGCCACCAGGGCATGTTGCGGCGATGCCAGGCGACCCAGTTCACGAAGAACAGGATATGCCGGGCCTCTTCATTCACCACCGGATCGAAGGTCTGGACCAGCTCGGGCGGGAAATAGCCGGTATCCTTGGCGGCCTTGAACAGGCCGAAGGCAAAGAAGGAATCGATGCACTCGCTATAGCCGGTGACCAGGAAAGACCATTCAGGGTCCTTGGGCCGGTCATAGACCGGCTCGGGCGCCAGCTTGATGCCATAGGCCGCAACCAGATTGGCCAGAACATGGCGATGACGGCGTTCCTCAAAACCGTTCAGCTCAATGGCCTTGCGCAGCAGCGGGTCGCCCACGCCTTCGGCATAGGTGCAGACATTCAGCCCGGCCTTGTTCTCGGTCTGCACCGCAATGTCCCAGATGGGCAGCGCGGTGATGCGCCTCTCGGCCTCGGCTTCCAGCCTGGGCCAGTCCAGCACCGCCGGCTTGTAGGGATCGTGGGTGTCCAGCAGGGTCTTGCAGAACAGCCGCTTGTGCTCATCCGAGCCGAAGCGGATGGGGCCCTCGCCCGGCCAGCTTCCGGTATCGCGGGTCAGGTCGGGGGGAATGGCAAAGGCCGGGCTGCTCATTGGATAAGCCTACTCACAGAACGCTCCCTATTCGCTCCTGCAATACCCGTTTGGGCCGCGCAATTGAACCTCAAAATGGATAGTGTGATTTTTGGCCTAAGCCATTGATTTAACTAGACAGAAAAGTCGATAAACCCGCCGGTCCGCACCCCTTGGGCGGCCAGGAGGCGGGGCATGCGTGGATCGGTCAGGGCCGCCAACTCACCCTCATACTGATAGCCAGGGGCCGAGCCCGGATAAGGCCCCGTGGCCGGGTGCATGTAAATCTCGGTCAAGCCGTCGGGCAGATGCTCGATCAGGCCTGCCAGCCGGTCTGCCGTCATTGCCCCCGACCAGGCGAGGCCGAACACGGAATCGGGCGCCTGGATGCCGGCGCGGCGGAACCGGGCGCGCAGCATCCTTGCGAAAGGCGCGGTCAGCGCCACCACGCCGGAAGCCTTGTGCGGTTCAATACGGCCCAGCACGGCTTGCGGCTCCAGCGGCACCCGCGCGCCGCGCACGCGATGGCTGCGCGCCGCCTTGATCACTTCGCCCGCGATGGTGGGATGCAGATGGAAATGCCTGTGGGCATTGACGTGATCGAGCCTGAGTCCCGTGGCGGCAAAGGCGGCGAACTGGGCCTCGATCTCGGCGGCGAGCTGGCGGCGCACCTTGGGCAAAAAAAACATCGCGGCGCCGGCGCGGGCCATGTCGGTGCGGAAGCGGCCGGTTGAGTCCACCAGATCGGGAACGGCGGACACCGGCAGTACCGGCCTTCCCTCCACCAGCACCAGATGCAGGCCGATACGAAGCGTGGGAAGAGCCCGGGCGCGGGCCACGGCATCTCCCGCCGCCGCGCCTGCCACCATCAGGCTGGCGGCGGACAGAATGCCTTCGCGGTGGGCGCGCTCTACGGCCTCATTCACTTCAAGGGCTGCGCCAAAGTCATCGGCCGTGACGATGAGTTTTTTCAAGGCGTCAGACGGCGTTCTGCTTGCGGTCCTTGAGGAAGTGGAAGAACTCCACACCCTCGCGCAGGCGACGCTTCATCATGTCAGGCTGGGTCACCATCTCCTTGACGATGGCGCCGATCTTGGCGGGACGGAAATAGAATTGGCGGTAGAAGGTCTCCAGCGAGTCGAAAATTTCCTTGTGGCTGAGATGCGGATAGTGCAGCGGCGCGATCTGGATGCCGTTCTCGTCAATCAGCTCGGCATTGGCCTCGTCCAGCCAGCCATTCTGCATCGCCTGATTGTAGAGAAAGGTGCCGGGATAGGGCGCCGCCAGCGATATCTGCACAGTATGCGGATTGATGCGCTTGGCGAATTCGCGCGTTTCGCGCATGGTTTCCAGGGTTTCGCCCGGCAGGCCCAAAATGAAGGTGCCGTGGATCTGGATTCCCAGCGCGTGGCAGTCGCGGGTGAACTTCTCGGCCACCTCGATGCGCATACCCTTCTTGATGTTGTGCAGAATCTGCTGGTTGCCGGATTCATAACCGACCAGGAGCAGGCGCAGGCCGCCCTCCTTCAGCTTCCTGAGCGATTCATAGGGCACATTCGCCTTGGCATTGCACGACCACTGGATGCCAAGCTTGCCCAACTCCTTGGCGATGGCTTCGGCACGCGGCAGGTCGTCAGTGAAGGTGTCGTCGTCGAAGAAAAATTCCTTGGTCTGGGGGAAGGCCTTCATCGCCCATTTGATCTCTTCCACCACATGGCCGACGCTGCGGGTGCGGTAATTGTGTCCGCCCACCGTCTGGGGCCACAGGCAGAAGGTGCAGCGCGATTTGCAGCCGCGCCCCGTATAAATCGAGATATAGGGGTGCTTGAGATAGCCGATGAAGTAATTCTCCATCACCAGATCGCGCTTGTAGACCGGGGTGACGAAGGGCAGCGAGTCCATATTCTCGATGATCGGGCGATCGGCATTGTGCACGATCACGCCCTGCTTGTTGCGCCAGGAAATGCCTTTGATCTCGCTCCAGGACATGTCGTCGGCGACATCCTTGATGGTGAAATCAAATTCGTTGCGGGCGACGAAGTCGATCGCCGCGCCTTCACGAAGCGAGCCTTCGGCATTGACCGCCACCTTGGCGCCGATAAGCCCGGCCCTGAGATTGGGGTTGGCGGCCTTCATCGCCTCGATCACCTTCACGTCCGACTTGAAGGACGGCACCGAGGTGTGCGCCACCACCAGGTCGAAGTCCTTGGCCTGAGCCACGACTTCAGCCAGCGACGTGTTGTGCGGCGGGGCGTCGATCAGCCTGGAGTTCTCGACCAGCGCGGCGGGCTGAGCCAGCCAGGTCGGATACCAGAAGCTCTTGATCTCGCGTCTGGCCTGGTAACGCGAACCGGCGCCGCCATCGAAACCGTCAAAGGACGGGGCCTGCAGGAAAAGAGTCTTCATCATGCCTTGGGAACTCTTGGAGCCGTCACTCCTGAAGATATTGCGCCGCAGCGCTGCGCTGTAAAGTGCGTCCCGCGCCAATGCACGGTTTCGCCGAACAGCGAGGTGAGGAAAACCACAAAACTCAGCAGATCCCGCACCGGCAGGAGCCAGAAGGGCCCGGCATGGGTGCCAAAAAGCCCGTCTATCCGCCATTTCAGGCCCAGCCGGGACGTCAGGACCACCCCCAGAATGACCAGCGCAGCGGGGGCGAAACCCAGCAGCGCAGCCCCCATCAGGGCAAAGGGCAAGCCGTGGGTGACGATGCTGCCGAAATGACCGGCCGGGTTCACCAGCCGGATGGTGCGGGTCCAGCGCAGCTCATGCCGGAAGAGGTCGGCCAAGGTGTTTTCCGCGGCGGTATGGCCGACGCCCAAAGCGGGAATCGCCAGGGCATGGCCACATCCCCGCACGGCATGGCCGATCTCGTAGTCGTCGGCCAGCTGGTCGGCGAAGGCCCCAAAGCCGCCGATCTCGTTCAGCGTCTGACGCCGCAGCGCAATGGTCGAACCGAAACAGGGCGCGGCGAGGCCCAGGCTGAATCCCAGAATGGCGTTGGGCAGAAAACCGTATGACATTCCCATCGCCGCCAGGCCGGACCACAGTCTGTGCGCGCCCTGCGCCGGTTCACCGGTGTAAAGACAGGTGACGACGCCGACATTGGGGCGATGCAGCGCGGACACGACTTGTTCCAGCCAGTCCGGTTTCACCGCGATATCGCTGTCCGACAGCACCAGCACATCGTGCTTTGCCGCCGGCAGCATGTTGATCAGGTTGGACACCTTGGCATTGGCGCCATGGCGCGCGGCATTGGCCACAATAACAATGTCGGCCTGCGGATACTTCGCCTGCAGCGCGCGCACGATGCCAAGCGCGGGGTCGGCGGGATCATCCGCGCCGAACACGATCTGCACCGGATGGGGATAATCCTGGTTGAAGACCGTCTCCAGGTTTCTGGCCAGGTCGGGCTCGCTTTGATGCAGCGGCTTGAGAATGGATATGGCGGGATGATCGGGGTTGGCCGGGAATGTGCGGCGCATGAAGCGCGCCGCCAACAGGGCAGACAGCAAGGCATAGCCCGCGCCCACCAGCGCGATGACGCAAAAGGCCCAACCCAATGTGATGAAAACCGAATCCATGTCCAACGCGCGATCGCCCCGCAGGCAGACACTTATTAGATCATCGCTCCCGCAGGGGGGAGGGACATTCGGTGACAGATCGCGGCGGGCAAAGTTTCAGACTTAATCATTTGAAATATAGAGGTAATTTATGACAATCCGTCATGTCTGGCACCTGCTGGGAAATCCCCGCTCTCTCATTATAGGGTGACCAGATGCTCCCTTCGTCTTCGTCACCGGCCCTGCAGCAAGCCCTGGCCACCGCCACACGGGCGCTTCAGAGCGGCAATCTGCAAATCGCGGAAATGGCGCTGGCGCCCTATTTCACCGCCGGCCTGCCGACCAATCCCGATCTGCTGAACCTTGCGGGCACGCTGCGGATGAACCAGGGCCAGCAGGGCGAAGCGGCCCGGCTGTTTTCGCAAGCCGTTCAGGCCGCGCCGCGCGAACCGCTCTATGCCTTCAATCAGGGGCTGGCGCTGTCGCGGCTGGGGCAGGCGGCTGAAGCGGAGGCGGCGTTGCGGGCCGCGCTCAAGCGCAAATCCGATTTTCCCGAAGCGATTTTTGAACTGGGCGCGGTGCTGCACCGGAGCGCAAGGCTGGAGGAGGCGGAAAAACAGTTCCGTCACTTGCTGCGGGTAATGCCGGGCCATGTCCGCGCCAAGCTGGCACTGGCGGCGGTGCTGGTGGATGCGCGGCGGCCGGACGAAGCCGAAGCGCCGCTGCGCCGGGCGCTGAGCGAAACGGCGGAGCCGCTTCTCCAGGCCCAACTTTATCTGCAACTGGGCCAAGCGCTGCGCCGCCAGCGCAAGGATGCAGACGCACTGGCCGCGCTGGACCAGGCCCAGGCGCTATTTCCGAGCCTGCCCAACCTGGCGCTGCACCGCGCCGAGACGCTGCAGAATCTGGAGCGCTTCGACGAAGCGCTGGCGATCCTTCGCAGCGAGCTGGCGCGCAGCCCCGGCAATGCCGAACTGCATCACGATTACAACGCCCTGCTCTACCAGCTTGGCCGCAGCGATGAATTCCTCAAATCCTATGACCACGCGCCGCAGACCCGCGAGGTGCTGATGGACAAGGCCTTCTTCCTGTCGCACGAAAAGCACGACGCGGAAGCCCATGCCATCTATTCCAGCCTGGTGGCGCGCGATCCCGGCGACCGGGTCGCGGCGCTGTGCGCCGCCAATGAACTGACCATGATGAAACGCCATGGCGAAGCGCTTTCAGCCTTTGAAGCGATGCTGGCGCGGCATGGCAATGATGCCGATCTGCTGCGCCGCGCTGCCGAGCCCGCCATCCTGACCGGCGACCCTAGCAAGGCGGCCTGGCTGTGCGAACAGGCCTTGCAGATGATACCCGGCGACGGCGCGAGCCTCGCCATTCTCAGCATCGCTTCGCGCATGCTGGAAGACGGGCGTGAGGATTTCCTCAATGATTACGACGTGCTGGTGCGCAGTTTCGATCTGGATGCCCCCGAAGGCTTCTCCGACATGGAAAGCTTCAACCACGCGCTCAATGCCGAGCTGGACCGCCTGCATCCCCAAACCCGCGAATTCGTCAGCCAGTCCTTGCGCGGCGGCACCCAGACCCCTGGCCATCTCTTTCCCGCCGCCTTGCCGCTGGTGACGAAATTAAAACAGCGCATCGATGAAACAGTGGCGCGCTATATCGCGGAAATGGGCGAGGATGCGGCGCACCCCCTGCGGGCGCGGCGGGCTAACGATTTTGGCTATGCCGGCTCCTGGTCGTCGCGGCTGCGGGATTGCGGGTTCCACGTCAATCACATCCATCCCGATGGATGGATCAGTTCCTGCTACTACGTATCCGTGCCGGAAGCGACCAAAGACGAAACCACGCGTCAGGGCTGGATCAAGTTCGGCGAGCCGGCGCTGGAGGTCGAACTGAAGACCCCCATCCGCCGCGCCATCCAGCCGCTGCCGGGCCGGCTGGTGCTATTCCCGTCCTACATGTGGCACGGCACCGTGCCGTTCCACGACACGGCGTCGCGGACGACAATCGCCTTTGACGTCGTACCTGCCTAGGAAGCGCGCTTGCGGGTATGGACGCTGCGCGAGCTCGTGCGGCGGGCCTTGGCCGCCGCCACCAGCGTCAGCCAGTTGGCGAACAGCCGTCCGGTATGCAGCCGCCAGGACTGCAAGATCAGCGCCCCGGCCACGATCTCCTTGATGCTGGCCATATCCGTGCCGGCTTCGCTGAGCCGATTTTCGGTGGCCCGGTCGAAGTAATTCTCGGGAATCGCGGGAGCCGCGGCGAGCGCGCCGGCGTGAAAGCGCTCCAGGTCGCGCAGGTAATCGCGCGCCAGCGTGCCGCGGTCATATTCGGGATGGCCCTGCAGGAAGACAAAGCGGCTCTGGCCCGCCGGTTCGCGGGTGAAGATATCGACCTGACCGCTGGGTAGCCGCGACAGCACGCGATAGCCCCTTTGCGAAAGATCGGCCTCGGCGATCTCGTGGCTGCGGCCATGCGGCACCGGCATGGTGAGGGTCTGGCTGAAGAACAGCGGATCGTCTTCCACCCGCATGGCGGGAAACACGCCTGAGAGTTTGCGGGTCAGAGGGCGAGCCGTGACGCCGTCCAGATGCAGCACCCCGGCCGCGGCCGCCCGGCCGGAAAACAGGGTGGAAAGCGTGCCGGTCTCGGCCCAGTCGATCAGCTGCGTCAGTTCCGGCCAGTAGGCCTGCGCCTTGGGATCGCCGCCGTCATCGGGTGCGCCGGTCACGATCAGGGCATCGATATTGGCGGCCTGCAGGAAGACAGCATCATCATAGAAGCCGTCCATGCGCGAACGCGCCTGCTCGCCGCGCGCGATACCGCGCAACGCGAAAAGCCGCAGGCGCACGTCCAGCGCACCGGCGGATTCTTTCAGCAGCTTGGCGAATTGCAGC